>CAKUZC010000074.1 GCA_934718145.1 uncultured Eubacteriales bacterium
GTATACAATTTTCAAGGCCACCACTAAGAGCTGTATTTCCCTGAATTTTTTTCATATCGTCCTTAAATTTTTTAAATTTTAAACATGCAATTTCGTAATCATTTTTCATATCAAGTAATTCAGATGATATGAAGTCAATATATCTTATATGAGTTTTATTTGTATTAGTTTGAGAATTCATTATAAATTCTTTATAATCACCGTCTGGTTTTTGTATGATATTTGAGTCTATGCGGGGAATAATTCCTTGTCCAAAATTTGATATATTTAATCTATGTTTAATTATATACTCCTCTATTTTTTCTACATCTTTTTGTATTTTTTTAATTCCAACAGTTCCCGAAAAATATTGTTCACAAACTAACACATACAAAACGTCATCGGAAATTTCATTACTCAAATTTTTTCGCATATCGCTAGAATAGTCTATTACTTTAGAAGTTTTATCTAATGATTTTTTATTTTTTAGTTTCATTACTTTTGAATCATATTTAATGCGAAGAGAACTAATATTATCTAAAACATTTTCTATGGCTTCAGATTCTTTTTTTGTAAAATTATCCTTTAGTTGCTTCTTGTTAAAAATATTATCCAATGTTTTTATATTTTCCGGAGTTAATTTGAACTCATCTTTTATACTTGTAATAAATGTACTCAACCCACCCAATTTTTTTAGTGTATCATTTTTATTTGCTCCTTCTTCACTATATTTAATTATTCTTCTGATATTAGTAATGGCATCAATTGCATCAGATATATCTTGAGTTGTAATTTGACTTTCTAATAACAGATTATAAAACGTTTTTAACTTATCGTCGTAATCTTTAGTTTGAGCTTCTTTGGTATCAATTTCTTTTTTTAGATATTCTTTTGATTTATTAATACTTGAGCTGAAGTTAGCATTTTTTTTAAATTTTTCAAAAATATTAATTTTTATTTTATTAATATAATTTTTATCACAGTTATAAGATTCAATTGCACTGTCAAGACCTTTTTCCAATTTTTTTATCGTATCGCCTTTTACTTCGTATGAAGTAATTTTATCAATTATATTTTTTGCGGTAGTTATTTCTTGATCTGTCAATAAACCGTCATTACAAACTACTTTTCCTATTATACTTTCCAATTTTAACTGGTTATCTATTTGACTACCAAACCCTTCTATGAGAGCTTTAATATATAACAAGTTCTTAACATCATCACTGTATCGACTTTGAGGAATTGATGAAGGAACTGTATTGAATTGATTTTTCGTTAATCTTCTAAACAATTCATAAAAATTTACTTTGGATTTGTTAAAAAATACTTCTACTTCCAACATGAAGTCTCTAACAACTATTTTCAACTCCGTTTTTTCTTCGGAATGTAAACCTCGCTTTATTCTGAATTTATTTATTGTTTTTTGAATTTTAGATATTCTTTTAATTGCTTCATTCAGTACATCTGATGGAGTGGTAATTTTAGTAATCGTATCATCTATATCAATAGATAACTTATATTCTGATTTTTTTGTATTTCCCATAACTAAGTACAACCTCCTTCAATAAATTTGAATTATAGGAAGATTGTATAATATATTTCGAAAAATATCAAGTTTTTGTATTTGTGTTTTAAATAGTGATTTTTTTTACAGTAGAAATATCACAGTTTTTCAAACTTTCAGAGATATTTATATTACTTAAAATTTCTTTTTCGCATATCTCTTTTAAAGGAATGAGCACAAATGCTCTTTTTATCAATTCAGGATGGGGAAGAGTTAAATTTTTCTTGTTTTTGATTTCATTGTCAAATGTCAAAATATCTATATCTATGGTACGAGGAGAAAATTTATATTCTCTGACTCGTTCTAGCGCTGATTCAATTCCAAGACAACAACCCATTAATATTTCTGAACTTAACATTGTTGAAATTTTTAAACAACAATTTATGTATTTATTTTGAATATCGTTTACTCCAAAGGGTTCAGTTTCATATAATGAAGATATTTTTATGATTTTAGATTCGGGAATTCGCCTTATGGATTTTATAGCTTTTTGTATATTTAATATTCTGTCACCCATATTGCTTCCCAGAGATAAAAATGCTTCGCTCATAAACCAAAATCACTTCTCTTTTTTTCTGTTTTAACTCCGATATATTCAAATTCTGCATTTACTGGGGCTTCTGGCTTTTTTAAAACAATCTGAATTTTTTGAATTTCTACAAAATTTTTAAAAAGGGTTTTACAAACATAATCAGCAGCTGTTTCTATCAAATTGAATGATTTTACATTCATGGATTTTTTAATTGTTCTAATTACATCTGAATAGCTTAAAGTATTTTCTATTTCGTCTGAGTTGTTGTCATAATTTTCATCAAAACTATATGTTAAATCTATTAAAAAATTTTGACCATTAACTTTTTCTTCAGGTCTAACTCCGTGATAAGCAAATATTTTTAAATTTTTAATTATTATCTCTTTCATTATTGTCACACTTTATTTATAAATTCTGTTACTTTTAGTCCTTGAACGGATTCTTTTACGTCGTGAACTCGAATTATGTTTGCACCATTCAATAAGGCTATTGTATTGGAAGCGATGGTACCGGGCATTCTATGAGTAGGTGGAGGGTTTCCACAGCAAGCTCCAATCAGTCTTTTTCTGGACGTACCTACTAAAAGCGCACATTGTGGTATTTTTATTTCTTTTAAATTTTTTATTATGTATGCGTCCTGAAATCTAGTTTTATTGAACCCTATTCCGGGGTCAAAACAAATTTGAGATGACTTAATGCCATGCTCAGAAGCTTGAGATAATTTTCGTCTAAAAAAATTTTTTATATTTAAGCTTCCGAAATTATGATTTATGATAATTCCACAGCCATATTGAGCTGCTATATCAAACATTTCTTGATTTTCGCAACCTTTTACATCATTTATTATATCAGCACCATATTCCATTGATTTTCTGGCAACTGATGGATAAAAAGTATCAATTGAAATTGGAATTTTTACTTTACTTCTTATGAGTTTTAAGATTTTTTCTAATCTTTCCCATTCTTGTTGCTCGTCTATCGGAGTGTATCCCGGTCTTGTAGATTGAGCACCTATATCTAAAAAATCCGCTCCTTGATTTTCGATTTCCTGTGCACGGTAAATAGCTTTTTCTAGACTGTCCCATTTTCCTCCATCTGAAAAAGAATCGGGAGTTAAATTCAATATTCCCATAACATAAGATTTGTTTTTTAAATCGAAGTTATAATTTTTAAAACTAAACGAATTCAGTAAAATCACCTTTTATTCTATGTTTCCGAATATGGAAACAGTTTTTGTTGTAGAGCCATTTGCTTTAGCTCCACGTATTGTCATGCACGTATGGGTACATTCCAGAGTAACTTTTACTCCTTGAGCGTTTAACTTTGAAAACAAAAATTCCGCTATTTCATATGTTAGTCGTTCTTGGACTTGTGGCTTTTTGGAAAAATAATCTACTACCCTTGCAAATTTAGATAATCCTAAAATAACTCCGTTTCTGGGGATATATTTTATGCTTGCCGTTCCGACAAAAGGGAGGAGATGATGCTCACAAATAGAGTTTACAGGAATGTTATTAACTTCTATTAAATCACTGGTATGGGAAGTTTCGTCAAAAAATTTTATAAGATTTTCAGGTGAATTTTCAAGCCCGGAACAGATTTCTGCGTACATATTTGCTACTCTTTTTGGAGTTTCTTTGAGTCCTTCTCTTTCGGGGTTTTCTCCCAATGCTTTTAATAATTCATAGGTTAGATGCTGTATCTTATCTTTATCTATCATTATATTTTTCCTTAACTATTTATAAGATAATTTAATAATTAATACATTTTGCTGTGCATTTTCAGAATATTGAACTTGTTGGTTGTTAATTTTATTACCTTTTTTTAGAGATTGATTAGCTTTATTTACGCAAGAAAAAAATTTATAAGGTTTTTGTAAAACTAACTGCTTTTTAGCTGTTTCTAACGGTAAAGTGTTGTCCATTTTTATATAAAAATATTCCTTTTTTGAGGATGATGCTTTAATTAATCCTTGAGTTATTGCATTTTCAGCTTGTAAATCCAACTTACTGATTTTTACTGCATTTTTTTCATAGTAATTATCATTTTTGGAACTACATACAGGCATCTTAAAGTTGTAGCGAACGTTTTCATCAAATTTCGTTGTTGTCCTAAGTTCTTCATTTATTTTGTGATCTTTTTTTATTGCTTCATCGGTTAAATTAAAATAATTATATTTTTGAAATCCACTTGCTCCATCCCATGTGACATCTATATGATACCAATTCCCGTTTATTTTAACTATGGTCCACATGTGAGGTTCTGATCCTCTAGCTCCTACTACTGTCCTGCATTTGATACCTACAGAATTCATTAAAAGCTGCATTGATTTTGAAAAACCTTCGCAAACAGCCGAATTTTCAACCAAACATCCGTAAGAGGTGAATACTTTAAGGTCGGCATTTCGAGTAGAACCAATATTCTTGTATTTGCAATTCTCTACGATATAATCATGGAAAAATAATTCCATTTCATAATCATTTACATTTTTTGGAGCTTTAGATAAAATTTCTTTCACTTTGTCATTTAATTTTTTTATTGCAATTATCAAGTTTTCCTTTGAAAAAACCGAATTAAGTTTAAGAATAGTTTTATTTCCGGAATAGCAATAACTGAAAGAGCTTCCAATCCAAAAAATATCAGGGTTATCGTTTTGAATAGCATAAAGTACTTTTTTTATTTGAGTAGAATTAAGTCGATATCCTGTAATCGAAATAGGTTCTATAGAATACAAACCAGGCTTGAGTTCAGTATCTGAAATTTTATATGCATTGGCTTTTATCAAATTATAACATTTTTTCTCAGCATATAAATTAAGTCCTTCATATCCCGTATTTGTTACTATTGCATCTCGGGATACATTGGCGTTAATATAAGAGCTCTGTGATAAATTTGTTTCCATGTTGTCTTGTTTCTCCTCGTTCGTTTGAGAGGCATCTATGTTGTAAAGATTGTTTAAAATAATTTCACTCAAATTTATATC
Organism: uncultured Eubacteriales bacterium; assembly: GCA_934718145.1. Classification (GTDB taxonomy): domain Bacteria; phylum Bacillota; class Clostridia; order Oscillospirales; family Acutalibacteraceae; genus UMGS1491. The sequence goes on from CAKUZC010000074.1 coordinate 5,059, forward strand.
GTTTTTTTCTAAAAATCTTGCTCCGTAAATTCCAATCGAAATAAGCATAATAATTGATATACTAAAAATAGATAGTGCATACTTTTTTTTCATCGGCTTGTCCTCCTTTTTAACATACAAAATTTTAAGTTTTTAACTTTTTTCTGAAAGTAAATTTGTTTACTATTGTTGCGACAAGTATTCCCAAAAGAGTATCGCTTACTCTTTGCATAACATAGGTAAGAGTGCTGTTTGTACTGGCCCCTGAACGTGATAAAATAACTATTACAACAACACATCCTATGGATACTGCGGGTTTTTTGTCAATTAAATTACATGCGTACACAACAATGAGTATACACAGTGGTAAAAATATTATTCGTACCCATTCATAGTATGGTAAAGCACATGCACACTCCAATGCTGCATATCCT
>CAKUZC010000075.1 GCA_934718145.1 uncultured Eubacteriales bacterium
AATGTAACTCTATTCCGGAATATAAATAAAAAATTCTAAAAATAGGAGTGAGAATTATGGGAATACGGACAGATAAGTTTCGCGAATTTTTGCCTGATGTAAAGGAGCCAAAGTATTGGACAATAAAATCAATTAAAGATCATGGCGATTATCTAAAAAATTCGGAAGATTTTTATGTTGTTTGTTTTAAAGATACGAGATATGTTTGTGATATGAGTAATAATAGATTAATTCTTCCGTCGTGCTCATGGTTGAAAGAGAATGAAAAAAAATTCAGCGGTGGACTAGAGAAAATACCAGATATAATAGACAAAGTAATTATAAACTGTAAGGACATTGATGATGTGATAGAGTTAGAAAAGAAACCTATGTTTAAATCAGCCAAACATTTCTTTGTCAAGAATTATATTAGTGAATTGGAAACTAACTTAGGTGGTAGAACAGATAGAAGAATTGAAAAATCATTAAAGCAATTGGCCACATATAAAAGATGCAAATTTATTGACGAAAAACTTTACAAACCTGATACAGAATACTATGAACTTTACCTCTCACGCTTTGAAAAAGGAAAACTTATTCCTAAAGATCAACTTGATAACTTTATAGCAAAAATGAAAGAACAACATCCTGCTAAAAATGTAAGAGAAAAGCTCTTATCAAAAATTATTCTCAAAGGTTACGAAACAGATTGGGTAAGTATAACACTCCCAAAGGTTATTAAAAAAGAAAAATTAGACAGCCTTAGCTTACCGAGTTAAAATAAAAAATTTATTTCACCTGTATTTCCTTTGAAGTACGGGTGGTTTTAGTTTTAAATTTTTAGTATAAATCATATATTGACATTTACTTTATTTTAAAGTATAATATATCTCAAGGTTAAACGCCGGTGTGGCGGAATGGCAGACGCGACGGACTCAAAATCCGTTGTTGGCAACAACGTGTGGGTTCAAGTCCCACCACCGGTACCAAGACAGAAATTATATCGATTTATTTCGATGTAGTTTTTATTTTTTGGGAAAATAATTTCCGTGACAAAAAATCAAATAAATTTAAATGTTCCGATAAAACGAAAGAGGTATGCAAATTGTCGTATAATTTATTGATAAATGATGTTAAATCACGAATATCCGATATATTAAACAGCGATAATTCAGGTCATGGTATGGATCACGTCAATAGAGTTCTTAATTTATCTTTGAAATTTGCACGTAAAGAAAATGTTAACGAAGATGTAGTTGCTTTGATTGCACTATTACATGATGTCGATGATTATAAATTGTTTGGATCGAAAAATGCCGAAGAATTGACAAATGCCAGAAGTATCATGAATGATTGTAAAATAAACGAGGAAATTCAAAATCAAGTTTTAAATGAATTACAATGTATTGGATACAGTAAATCACTAAAAGGTATAAGACCAAAAGCAATTGAAGGTAAAATTGTTTCAGATGCAGACATGTGCGACGGTCTTGGAGTCAATGGTGTGCTGAGAACTTACGCTTACAGTTTGAAAAAGGGCAAACCGTTTTTTGACAAAAATGCCTTTCCGATCGAAAATTTGAGTGCCGGCGAGTATAATACTACAAAATGTGCCGAAAGCAGTATAAATCATTTTTTTGAAAAAATATTAAAGTTAAAAGATTTGATGATGACTGATTCCGGTAAAGAAGAAGCTAAAGGAAGACATCAAATTATTGTAGACATTTTACACCACTTCTTTGAAGAAGAGGACGTTCCGGAATGGACAGAGTACTTAAATAAATACTTAAACAACTAAAAACTGTTATTAATTTTTAAATAAGGAGAGAACGAAAATGGCTAATAAATTAAAGAAGTTTTTTTGCTTTTTAGCATTGACTTCGATGTTAGCAACTTACAAAAGCGGTGCTTTTTCAATAGAACCCGTTTATACGATGAAATTGTCACCTAAATCAAAAATCTATGTGAACCGAAATGGCGGTATATCCCATAATACATATGTAATTGAAACAGAAGATAAAAAATTATTTTTCAAGGAAACTAAAAAGAAATTATCTATGTACGAGACTGCTAAAAGAGCTATAGTTGAGTACTTTAAAGATAGTTATAAAGATGATCAAAAATCTATGTTGACGAGTCTGTTAAACGAAGAAAACCTTAAGAAGTTTATTTATATGAAAACTTACGGAGATGGCGGCGCAGCAAAATGGCTGAGTTCTGAAGACAAAACTGATACCTCGGTTTTAGGTTTTACAGAGCCTTTGTCAAATGATTTTAAAACGCAAGCTTTACCGGAATTTTTACATTATGCTTTTGCTGAATTTGTTCAGTACAGAGCAAATAGGAACAGAGAACCAGGTGATTTGCAAATTAATCAACTTTTAGGTTCTTTGGCAACTATGAGGATTGCTAAAATTCTCGGTCTTTCAGACTTAGTAGTCAAGACAGAATATGCTCAAATAAAAAGTCCAACAGGAGAAAATAAAATAGGTATATTAATGGATTGTGCCAAAGGAATACCGTTTAGTCAATTGCAAAAGTTGGAAAATAGAAAAATTAATCCTTTATTTCAGTTGAATTTATCAAATTTGATGATCTTAGACGCCATTTGCTCACAACGAGACAGAAGTGTTGCAAATTATTTCACGGTGTTGTCAAAAAATGGTGAAATTATCAATGTGAGTGCATATGACAATGACTTATCGTTTGATAACTACACAAATTTGAAGAGCAGCAACTTTATCCTTCCACCGATGCTACGTAATGACGGCAAATTGTCTTTACCTCATATGGATAAAATGCTTGCAAATAAAATATTGAGTTTAAACGATGAAGACATTCGCATATGTTTAAAAGATCTATTGAATGATAATCAAATTGACGCTGCAATCAGCAGAATAAATCAAATTCAAGATGCTATCAAACAAACTGTGAAGGAAAATCCAAAATTCTTAATTGAACCCGCAGAATGGAGTTCTAAAACGATGGAAAAAGAGCTTTCGGCGGATAATAGGACATATTTTAAATATTTTATGGAAAAATTAAATTCCTAAATTTATAACGTGACCGGAACGATTTTTGTACCGGCGCAGAAAATACCGGCTGTCTTTGAGATTGTCGGTATTTATTTTTGCAAAAAAACGCCCCCATCAGGGGACATTTAATACCATTTTGAATTACATACATAAACATTGGAAAAATTATAATCACTAATCGGTTTTAGAATCAGACTTAGACTCATTTTTAGATTCAGGTTCAGATTCAGGTTCAGGTTCAGACTCAGGTTTAGATTCAGAGAAAGATTTCAACTTAAGTTCTTCAGGTATATCTTTTTCAAGTGTTTCCAGCTCTTCTCCTATTGATTTTGCAATCTTATTAATTTCTCTTTTATAACTTTCTATAGATTTAACCGCACCAACTTTAAATGCGTTAGGTGATTTAACACATTTCTCTATCATATTAGATAAAGTATCTACACATTCTTTAAATCCTTCTATTGTTTTTAGAGCTTTTATGATATCACCCTTATTTTTTAAATTAAATTCTGAATCTTCCCCTAATTCATCAAATTTTTCAATGAATTTCTCTATTGTTCCACCCACTTCTTCTATTTCTTTTTTTAATCTTTCTGAAAAACATTTTTCTTCTTCATAAATTTTTTTTAATTCTTCCTGCTTTTTTGATTCTAAATCCTCTAATTCGTTTGGTTTTTTTGGATTTATTTCTGCTAAATAATTTTTATATTCTTCTATTTTTGTCAATGCATCTTTCATCTTAAATTCTGTTGAATCCGGCATAAAAATCACATCCTATTCTTAATTTTTGACACAATAACATTATATATATATATATGAAAGTCAAGTATTTTTATAAAAATAATATAAAATATTTAACTAAATAAATTTTTGCAAGAAAAAACCACCCAAAATGAGTGGTTGATTTTTAATACATATTATTAAATGATTGATTTAATGTGCATTTCAAAATATAATTATACTAGAGTAGAAAATAAACAGTTTTAGGGAGAATCATTGCAAAATGAAGAAATTCAAAAAGGCCTTAGCATCAGCATTGGCAATTTTAAGCACCACATCTATCGTTACCGTTCAAGGAATCAAACCTACCGACAATCCTACTGATATGGATACCGTCGAAGCTCCAAAAATAACAATCGGAAACCAATATTTTGACCAAGCACTTTCTTTAATCGGAACTTACTATGGAGTAAAATGCTTCAGAGACTATATTAACGGCTATTCGGAAAAGTTGGCAAATGCCCAAATGAAGGCACTCAAACAATTATTCCAAATTTTGAACGAAAGAAAACCTATAATAAGAGACGAAATAGAAAAAATTCTTATAGAATCAAACTTGACAGACTTCGATTCCTTTTTAAATTTTTTAAAGGGCATAATGCCAAATTCAATAGCTTCAGTGGTCGTCAATGTAACCCCTGACGACAGAATAGTATATTTTGCCGAAAGGGCAAAGGAAAACGTAAAACCGGAATCAACCGGAATGATAATTGGAGTTTCTACTAACAAATACTGTTGTCGTCTAAGTAACTGCGAAATTATTCACTGTGAAGAACTGAAAAAAACGTTTAAACTAAATTCAATATGTGCTTGTGATGAATCAGGATTCGGATATTATTTTTTTAACGATGGGGAGAATTGGTACGAGTACAACGAAAATGGAATGACCCTTGTCGATGCAAAATACATCGCCGTTTCCTTAATGAAATATACAATAATGTGTTTTTCATACCGAACAATTTAAAACGTTAACATATTATTGACTTATTATATAATCTATGATATAATCGCATTATAATTACATTTGAAAAGGAGAAATCTGTAGTATGAAAAATTTAAAAAGAGCACTGGCAACATCTCTAGCAATTTTAAATATTTTACCGGCAGTAAATGGAGCTGAAAAAGAAGAATTTACTCCTCAAAAAGAAGTTTATACTCAAAAAAACAAAAAAGAAGATAAACAAAATGCAGAATTCGGTATCGGAGATGCCATTGTAGCAGGACTCTTTGCTACAGCAGTGGGAGCAATGGCTTACAAACTTTTTAATCCCAAAAATGATGAATCTTTTGATGCAAATTATGTAATTCCAAAAGGTTCCACAAGATCTCTTCCTACATTTTATGATTGCGGACGCACCAGAGAACTGGTTTACAAACTTTACAGTTTTGAAAATATAAGAAATATCGTGTCTAACGGCTTAACAGATAAAAGCAGCAAATACATTGATGCACTTAAATATTTATTCGAAGTTATAGACGGCACCAAAGAATACAATCCTGATCTTATAAAAAATTCATACAATGTACTCAGAGACGGAAAAAGAAAGTTTTACGAGTCCGACTATGAAGATCTGGCTTTCATTGAAAAAATGTACTTAACCACTGAAAAAGACAAACTGAAATTCGTTTTTGAAGAATCATCTAAAAATGATTCCTTGGCACAAGTATTAAG
>CAKUZC010000076.1 GCA_934718145.1 uncultured Eubacteriales bacterium
TTGTCATCCTTATCGAGAATAGACAAATCAAGTCCCATTGATTGTAATTCTTTTATGAGAACTTTGAAAGATTCAGGAATTCCCGGTTTAGGAATATTTTCACCCTTGACTATTGCTTCGTAAGTTTTAACCCTACCAACAACGTCATCAGATTTAACGGTAAGAATTTCTTGCAATGTATAAGCAGCTCCATACGCTTCCAAAGCCCAAACTTCCATTTCTCCGAAACGTTGGCCACCAAACTGCGCTTTACCTCCAAGAGGTTGTTGTGTAACAAGAGAATATGGGCCTGTCGAACGAGCATGAATTTTATCATCAACCAAGTGGTGAAGTTTAAGATAATACATATATCCAACAGTTACTGGATTGTCAAAATATTCACCGGTTCTACCATCTTTAAGCCACATCTTTCCTGTTTCACTGTACCCGGCATCTTTAAGGCATTGGAATATATCATCTTCATGAGCTCCGTCAAATACCGGTGTAGCAATCTTCCAACCAAGCGCTTTAGCGGCATATCCCAAGTGAACCTCCAAAACCTGACCAATGTTCATACGTGAAGGAACACCGAGCGGATTAAGAACTATATCAAGCGGAGTACCATCGGGTAAAAATGGCATATCTTCAACAGGAAGGATTCTAGACACAACACCCTTATTACCGTGGCGTCCTGCCATCTTATCCCCTACTGAAATTTTTCTCTTCTGTGCAATATAACATCTTACAACTTTATTTACTCCCGGAGAAAGTTCATCTTTACTGTTCTCACGTGTAAATACTTTAACGTCAACAACGATTCCATACTCACCATGCGGAACACGAAGTGATGTATCTCTTACTTCTCTTGCTTTTTCTCCAAAAATCGCTCTAAGCAATCTCTCTTCTGCTGTAAGTTCTGTTTCTCCTTTTGGAGTTACTTTTCCTACTAAAATGTCCCCGGCACGAACTTCGGCACCGACTCTTATAATTCCGTCTTCATCCAAATCACGCAGCAAATCTTCGTTGACATTCGGAATATCACGGGTAATTTCTTCAGGTCCAAGTTTGGTATCTCGAGATTCCATTTCATACTCTTCTATATGAATAGAAGTATATACATCTTCTCTTACTATTTTTTCACTTATTAATACAGCGTCTTCGTAGTTATATCCTTCCCAAGTCATAAATCCGATTAAGGCATTTTTTCCAAGACTTATCTCACCCTTATCGGTTGCAGGACCGTCTGCGAGAACTTCTCCGGCAACAAATTTTTGACCTACTGAAACAATAGGAACCTGATTTACGCATGTACTTTGGTTAGAACGGGCAAATTTTATAAGATTGAATCTTTCGTTTCTACCTGAATTATATCTGACAACTATTTTATCCGCACTTACACTTAAAACTTCTCCGTCTTCTTTAGCCAAAATGCAAACACCTGAATCCACTCCGGCCTGATATTCGATACCGGTTCCCACTATGGGCGCTTCACTTTTTAAGAGCGGAACAGCTTGCTTCTGCATGTTTGAACCCATCAACGCACGGTTTGCGTCATCGTTTTCAAGGAAAGGAATCATAGCAGTTGCAACAGAAACTACCATTTTAGGAGATACATCCATATAATCCGGTTGTGAACGTTCAACTTCCACAAATTGATCTCTATATCTTCCGTTTACCTTTGCATGAACAAAACGTCCTTCTTCGTCTAAGGGTTCATTTGCCTGCGCAACTATATAATCGTCTTCTTCATCGGCTGTCATGTAAACTACCTCGGAAGTAACCTTTCCCGTTGCCTTATCAACTTTTCTGAACGGTGCCTCTATAAATCCATACTCGTTTACTCTTGCAAAAGTCGAAAGATAAGAAATCAATCCTATGTTCGGACCTTCTGGGGTTTCAATCGGACACATACGTCCATAATGGCTGTAATGAACGTCACGAACTTCAAATCCTGCACGGTCTCTTGAAAGTCCTCCGGGTCCCAATGCTGACAAACGACGTTTATGAGTCAATTCAGAAAGAGGATTCGTCTGATCCATAAACTGTGAAAGCGGTGACGAACCAAAAAATTCTTTTATTGCAGCGACTATAGGTCTGATATTGATAAGAGCATTAGGAGTAATTACCTCAAGATCCTGGGCTTGAAGAGTCATTCTCTCTCTTATAACTCTTTCAAGTCTTGAAAATCCTATTCTTACCTGATTTTGAAGAAGCTCTCCTACTGAACGTATTCTCCTGTTTCCTAAATGGTCAATATCATCCGTGACTCCTACGCCATGAGTCAAACATGTCATATAGTTTATAGAAGCAAATATATCGTCTATTATTATGTGTTTTGGAATAAGTTCGTCTTTTCTATTTTTAATGGCAATTTTAAGGTCTTTTTCTGTCTCACATGACTCAAGAATATCGCAAAGAATACTAAATCTTACTTTTTCTCTGATATCACATTCTTTTTTTGCATCAAAATCCACAAATTTGTTTATATCAACCATTCCGTTGGATATGATCTTTATCTCATTTCCATCTTTTTTGATGTACGCCATACAAATGCCGGCGTTTTCTATTTCCAAAGCTTTTTCTTCAGAAACAATTTCGCCAACATCTGCTATAATTTCACCTGTGAGCGGATTCGGAATAGGTCTGGAAAGTTCTTGACCTTTAATGCGATGAGAGATAGCTAACTTTTTATTGTATTTATATCTTCCGACACGTGAAAGATCGTATCTTCTTGCATCAAAAAGTAAAGAATTTATGTGCGCTTGAGAGTTTTCTAATGTAGGCGGCTCACCCGGACGAAGTTTTCTATATACTTCAAAAAGAGCCTCTTCTATATTCTTACATGCATCTTTTTCAAGTGTTGCTAAAATGCGCTCATCCTCGCCGAAATATTCTGTTATTTCAGCGTCAGTTCCAAGCCCTAAAGCTCTTATAAAAGTTGTAAGAGGTATTTTTCTATTTTTATCTATTCTTACATACAAGATATCATTGGAGTCGGTTTCGTACTCCAACCATGCTCCACGATTCGGAATTATTGTTGAACTGAAAAGCTCTTTACCGGTTTTATCGTACTCCATTTTAAAATAAACACCGGGTGAACGAACTAATTGAGAAATTACAACACGTTCAGCACCATTTATAATAAATGTTCCGCTGTCAGTCATTATGGGGAACTCTCCCATAAAAACGTCTGATTCCTTGACCTGACCAGTTTCTTTATTGAGCAAACGTGCAGTAACCCTCAAAGCCGCAGCGTATGTAGTATCTCGTTCTTTGCATTCATTTATATCGTAAGTAGGGTGATTAACATCCATGGTGTAATCGGTAAAGTCCAAAACAAGATTTCCGGTGTAGTCCGTTATACCGGACACATCTTTAAAAACTTCTTTTAAACCTTCTTGCAAAAACCAATTGTAAGAATTTTTTTGAATTTCCAAAAGATGCGGAAGTTTTATCACTTCATCAATTTTGGAAAAGCTCATTCTGGTTGTCTTCCCAAGCTGCAGCGGTTTGACATTTACCATAGATTTAAAACACTCCATTCATTTTTTAACGTTTAAACTAAAAAAACCAAGTAAAACATAATTTAAAAGCATACTTTTTCAAAAGAAACATATATTCTTCTTCATCGCATTCACTTTTTATTTCACTTGATTTTACGATAAACCTGTGATACCATAAAAATAGTTTTAATATATTGTACAAATTACAATGCAATGTAGTATTTTACCGCATTTTATAGTGTACGTCAAGTAAAATTTGCGCTTTAAATATTTTTATTTTCAATTAATAAGATATTTAGAGCTTTTTCTTATTATTTCTTGAAAGAGGTAACATTTTATGGATATTTATAGAGAACTTTCCGAACGAGAGCTTATCGCTCAAGTAACAAATGAAGAAAAAGTCAAAGAATTATTAAATACACAGAAAGTACCTTTTTATATCGGCTTCGAACCTACTGCTGATTCACTGCATGTCGGACATTTTGTTCAGCTAATGGTTATGGCGAGACTCCAAAAAGCCGGACATATCCCAATAATACTTTTTGGCGGTGGAACAGGACTTATAGGTGATCCATCCGGAAAAACCGATATGAGAAAAATGCTCACTCCGGAAATCATAAATCACAATGTTGAGTGTTTTAAAAAACAAGCTTCGAAATTTTTGGATTTAACTCCGGGCAAAGCATTGATTGTAAATAATGCAGATTGGCTTATGGACTTGAATTACATACAATTTTTAAGAGAAATAGGCGTTCATTTTTCAATAAACAGAATGTTAGCAGCTGAATGTTACAAACAACGTCTGGAACGAGGTTTGACCTTTTTTGAACTCAATTACATGATAATGCAAAGTTATGATTTTCTTGTTTTAAGCAGGAAATACGGCTGCAAACTTGAGTTGGGAGGCGACGACCAATGGAGCAACATTATAGGCGGTGTGGAACTTGTGAGAAGATGTGACAGAAAGGATGTTTACGGTCTTACATTCAAACTTCTTACCACGAGTGAAGGCAAAAAAATGGGAAAAACTGAAAAAGGCGCTCTTTGGCTCGATGCAAACCGCACTTCTCCTTACGAATTTTATCAATATTGGAGAAATATTGACGACAAAGACGTTACAAATTGCATGAAAATGTTAACTTTTATTCCCGTATCTGAAATAAAGGAATACGAAAAATTATCCGGAAGTGATATTAATAAAGCCAAAGAAAAACTTGCATACGAAATAACAAAACTGGTTCACGGAGAAGAAGAAGCTGAAAAATCAATGCAAACCGCTCGTTCTCTTTTTGGAAACAAAAATTTAGATTCCGATATACCTGAGTTTAAATTTCCGAAAGAAAAATTATCAGAAAATTCCACCGAACTTTTACTCATACTGACTGAATCCGGACTCGCATCATCAAAAAGCGAAGCAAGAAGGCTAATTTCCCAGGGAGGAATCTCAATCGACGGGGAAAAAATCAATGACGTTACTTATCTTGTAGACAATCAATTAATCGAAAAAGGAATAGTAGTTAAAAAAGGTAAAAAAATCTATAAAAAAATATTGGTATAATTAATATTAAAAATTTATCCCACCTGAGTAATATCTCAAGTGGGACTTTTATTATTTGAAGTTTTAAACCATTCTTCCTGTTTTATAATATTCTTCAATTGAATTAACTTGTTTACCCTTTAATTCTTTATTTATAAACATCGTTCCTGCTGGTGTAAGATTTGAAATGCATTTCCTAAAAGCGTCAAGACCAGGATTTTGTCCTATCGATGTGCAATATCTAATTAAAATATCTCTATTCGGATAAATAATTACTATATTTTCACCTTCTCCATTCTTTTTTATTTCATACACAAGATTTTCTTCTACCAACCGTCCACCGCTAAAAACAAGATCCCTCAAATCCGATGGATAATATGCTTCTCTCAGCTTATTTTCATCACGTTCTCCTGTACAA
>CAKUZC010000077.1 GCA_934718145.1 uncultured Eubacteriales bacterium
AGATTATATATTGTGATAGAAATTTGCTTGCAAAATTAGTAGTAACGGACTTTCGTGCCGCCAACGGCGGCAGCGGTGCGTCGAGTCGCTACACCCTACAAATGCATGTCAATAAAATTGTGATAGATTCTGCGGGTGGATGATATCCGCCTCTACAGGATTGTGCTGATTTATAATATTATTTGATCGCCTATCGTCGATATTTACACCGGCACCCCATCTTATTGGCTCGCACAATCGCCGCTGCTCATTTCAACTTCTTCTCGCGGCGAATGCCTTTATACGATCCGTCGGTGCAGGTTCCGGCAGGAACGAAGCCCAAGTTTTCGTAATATTTTGCGAGCGGTTCGTTATTTTCGGACGAGTCGAGGCGAAGATATGCTTTGTTTATACTCAGGGCATACTCCCCTGCGCGGCTGAGAAATTCCGCTACGAATATCGTCTGGAGATAAGCCGGGCAACAAGCCGCCTATTGATATAAATTCCATCTCGTTATCATTCACGTTGATAATGATACTGCCGCTGAAACTGTAGTCGCGATGCACGATGGCATTGAGCAACGCCTCACGTATTGCCTCCTGCGGATAGTCGGGGCGTTCCACTCTCTCCAATCCTTTGAAGGTTGCGACTGTCTTGTTACAAAGCATAAGATATCCAAAAGCATCTTCAAGTTGCTCAAAAATCGAGCCTGTAAATTCTTTGCTGTCACGGAACTCGGTATTGGAATCATTTCCGAACACAGCCACCTTTGTTGTGTGCATACACTGGTCTGACAAAAGAAGCGCTAAATTTGTGTAGAGAGACTTGGAATCATCGGTAATTCCGAGGACACGATATTTTTCCTCTGAGAACTCCACATTATATTTCTTAAACATTTTTTCTGCGGCGTGGAAGGAAAGAGACTGTTCCATAGAGCGCATATCCTCAAATACGTCGCCGTCCGATTCCTTAATCATTTGGCGGATTTGTTCCGGAGAAGCCTGAGCGCTTGATGTACCTTGACGAATATAAACACCGCTCGGCTTTAATCCCTTTGATTTGAGATAGTAGGGTTTGGAACTTCCTTCGCCCACAGTAATTCTGACAACCTGATTATCCTGCAATGTATACTTTACGAACATAGTAACATCTGGTTGAATGGCATCCCTAATACCGTTGGTGATTCGTGTATAGGTTTCATCAACATTGTCAATGCCGACTGCGTTGCCGTTATCGTCAATTCCGATATATATAGTACCGCCATCCGTATTTGCAAACGCAATAACCTCTTTATAAATTTCATCTGTAACTTGAGACTTGAATTCAATGTTTTCAGTTTCAAAAATCATAGGGAATACCTCCATATAAATTTACACTTTATATTATACACGAATTTTCGCAAAAGTCAACTGAACGGAGTGAAAATTCAGCGAAATTTCACTTTTAGAGAGAAAGTTTTCACACGATTTTGTGTTTCGTATGCCTCAACCGGTGCTTTTTATTGCACTGCCAAAGGGATGATTTTTGCGTAAAAACGCCCGCAGTTCTATAAAAAATTCTAATAGACTTCCTCAAAAATCCATTAGAACTCGGTAAAATCGGAGGAGACTTTCGAACTCGGATTTTCATTGCGTTTTCGATTCAAAGAGGTGCGAAAAGCCTTGAAAACAGGGCGTTTTCGGGGGTCTCGCATCTGCCGTTATCTTCCGTCAAATTCCGCCAAGTTCGGTTTTTACCACTTGACTCGAAATCAGTTTGCGGGCAACCGCACGTGGGTTCGAATCCCACCTTCTCCGCCAACAGTTCACTGTAATTAGGTGAGCTTTTTTATTTTAAGATAAAACAAGTACATCGAAAAATTATTGTATAAGTAAAAAATCGCTAAAAACCCGTATTATTACGAAATACAGCTACTATAGATTTATGTGATAGAAGAATGTCCTGAATATTTATTCGCAATAAACGTCTTTGCGATTGTTTCATAAACACACTGAGTATTGATTAAATGACGTACAAAAATATGTGGGTAGTACTGAATTATAAAAGCAGTTAGTTGAGATGTGAAAATTAGATAGTTGCATTTTATTAATGTTAAAATCAAACCAATATCTTGCAGATAGAACAATTTGCAAGGTTTTTATTTTTATAAAAAAATTAAGTATACAAAACTTCGATCGCCCAAAAATAGTAAAAGCACCCGACAAGCATAACATCGAGTGCTTAAATGTATATAAATTCAAAAATCAATCAGCAGAAGAAAATCTAAAAAATTCACCGTTTATTTCCGCTTCTCTTTTAACCTCTTCCCATGAAACTTCCTTTACTTCCAAATCATCATACGAATACCATTTTCCGCTTTCGTCTACCTTATAAGATACACAATGGCTGTCATCCAATTTATTTCCGATTCGGACAATTACACCTTTAAGGCGGTATTTTTTTGCTTTTTGGTACATCAACTCTTCCGAGACCGAAATAGGAAAACTTGTATATTTAGTACCTTTATAAAAGCGATTAATAGTACAGCAAATTTGTTTATCTACTTTATCTTCTTTTAAATAATGATGGCTTAATATTTCTTCAAGAGAACCTAAGTAACCGTCAACCAGTTTTCTGGTAATAAGTGTATACCCTGAAAAAATGTAGGTATAGTTTAAAGATTTACAAAGATCCGGATTTGATGAAAAAATCCATCCATTAAGTGTTTCTCCAATATACTTTTCCTTTTCGGTGTATCCCAAATCTTTGGAAAATTTCAAAAAATCATCAATTATCAAAGGAACTTTTTTATTCATCAAAGAAAACATATATTTAAGCGCTAAAATCGAATTATTTGTCCCTTCATAACTGTTAACCAACTCTCTAAAATGTTTTAATTCATAAAGTTGATTTACCACAGTATTGATATAACTTGACTTCTTTATATTTGGAAGGCCTATTTTTTCAATTGATTCTTCTTGAGATTGGGACTGAGACGGGGATTCGGGCTGAGATTGAGATGGCGTTGCCGGCACATATTCCTCGTCTTGAGATTTTGCAGAATAGACTGAAGAAAAAATACTACATGACATCAAAGCGATTGATAAAACTTTTTTGTAACCTAATTTGAACATTAAATACTCTCCATTTTTATATATTCCAAACCTTATTATACAATCACTCACTTTCTGTGTCAACGGCGTCGTATCTTAAAAATACACCATTCACTTCAGCGTTTTCCTTAACTTCCTCCCAAGGTACTTCTTTTACCTCCGTTCCGTCAAATAAATACCATTTTCCATCATTATCCATTTTATACGAAACACAGTGACTTCCAAAAATCTCATCTCCGAAAACTGCTATTACTCCAGCAAGATTATACTTCTTTTCACGATAATCTATAGTTTGAGTGACGTATTTTAAATTATTTTTGGTAATTCTGTTTCCTGATTTAAAGTCAAATCTTTCAATTACAAAGCAAAATTGCTCACATACGGGAAAAACTAATGGATGTTCTTCAAAAATTTCATGCACAGAACCGCATGAATCCGGATTGTTTAAACAAAATTTTCCCCAAGAAAAATCATCAATGGATTTTTCGATTTTTATGTAAGAATTATAAGGGAATTTTCTCAATAAATCATAAATTTCAGATATACAATAAGGACATTCTCCATTAAGACAAATATTCTCAACAGCACCCTTTATTTTCCCAATATCGTACTTTTCTTTTCCTTCAATATAACGAAACAAATATTTGAGCGATTTGAATTTTAAGTTTTCTGAATTACAATTCATTACGACTCTTCTTACCGATTTAACACTATACAATTGCTGAATAGACGCACTCACATGGCTTAAATCGTTTATATTTGGAACTCCTCTTTTTTTAATTAAAGGCTTCTTTTTTACATGTTTTTTAAATTTTTTACATTCCATATCTCTAAAATTAACTTCTGTCTTTTTCGGCAAAACATCCACAGAAGAATTATTTTTTTCTTTCCCATCGTTTTGGGAGTCAGACTGCTTTATTTCACATTTATCATCAGAAATTTTTTCCTCTGAACTTGATTTATCGAGTTCACTTTTTAAATCCAATTTTTTTACTTCAACTTCATTTTGAACAGAATCTTTTTCAATATTTAGTTTGAACGTTTCTTTTGACTCCATTTTATAATCAATTTTTACTTGATTAGCATTATTGGCAGATTCAACTTTTAAATTTGATTCCGACTCTTTTTTGCCGGAACTACCTGAGCTAAATCCTAAAATTTCGGAAATCCAATTCCAACAGTTTTTAACTTTTCCCCAACAAACGCTTGAATATGAAGAGATTGGACCAGAATTCTGAGTTTGTGTAGGATTAACTCCATAAGCTACAGGTAGCATCTCAATAGCTATCAAAGCCAAAGAAAGAAACTTTTTGAATTTAACTTTATGCATAATATATTTGCATACTCCTTTCATCATTTCGTAACTTTATTCTAGCAATCGTTTTATAATAAATCAAGTAATCCACAATTCTAATGCTTTAAAAAACAAAAAACAACCCCGACAAATTGTCGAGGTTTAAAATTATTATCTTCTCTGATATATCAGACTAAATGCTCCCTCAGCAAATGCTACAGCTTCTTGTTCAGAGATATTTTCAACTGAATGATTGCTATACTTATACCACTCGCCATCTTCGTGCTTAATAATCGTACAACTACTTTTTTCGATCATATCCAAATGCGAAAAACAAACTAGATCATAAACAACATCCTTTTGAGGTCTTAGCTGCCACATTTTTGACAACTTATACAAACGACCAGATGAAGAAAATCTTGAGGTAAGAGGAGCAATATCCAGTATTACCGTATCTTTAGAAATGCTACCTTCTTTAACTTCCTTAGAAATATCAACTTCATAGCCAGATAAATTAATACATAAAGTGTCAATCCAACTATTTTCAGGACCTAATATATTTTTCATAAAATATTGAAAAGAATTTAATTGTTTATTATTTCCAATAAAATTACTAAGACATCTTATACTTTCCGTATATTTTTTATCATCAAACGGCTCTGCTTTGTCCATGATATTAAACAAATATAATAAAGCACTCTGTGGAAATGCAAGATTAGAAGCACTTGATTTCAATGATTCTTTTAATCCTTTACAACTGTAAGCCCTGTACACGGCATTTATTAAATATGGATCAACAAATTTGCATGGTAAAGGTACACGCATAAAATTACGAGCTTCTTCAGAATCTTCATCCTCGTCATCACTTGGTGCATTTGGTACATGTTGAAAAGGGACATGTTTAAAATTATTTACTTTGGGAAGATAACAATCCGGTGCAAAACTGCTAACACCTACTTGTAACTTTTGTTGTGATATAGGTGTAGCTTTTTGAGGCACCATTTGAATAGTTCTCTGAGGCATCATTTGGACAGCTCCTTGAGGCACCATTTGAATAGTTCCCTGAG
>CAKUZC010000078.1 GCA_934718145.1 uncultured Eubacteriales bacterium
CATTTTCGTTGGGAACAACCATCTATTTTTTGTATCTTAAGGATAAGGGAGAAATTAATGATGCCAGTCAGCTTAAGAGTAAAATAAATCAGTTAAAAACCAAAAATATTGAACAACTTAAATTGGATAATGAACAAGAAAAAAACCTTCTTGATTTTGTGCAAAAATGTGTTTGTTCAAACGAGAGTAGTCGTTTAAGCGTAAAACAAGCTTTAAAACACCCTTTTATTACTAAAAAACAATAAAATTGTCCCTCTATCTATAAATAGAGGGATTTTTAGCTTTAAATGAATATTATCTTTACTTACTTTGAAGTTTGCTCACATTCAGGATAGTTGTAGCGCCAATCATCGTATTCTTCTTTTGTAATTTCTCCATTTCTCAGTTTTTGTGATTGTTTTTTCCAATTACCTATCATATCAAGCATTATGGTATAATTTCTATTCATGCCTTTGTCCAAGTGTAGACAAACTTCACCGTCTAACTCCGTGACTTTTAACCCATACAAATCCTCTAAAACAAACAAAGTATGCATTAAACCTTCATAAGTGTCGATATTCGGTCCGGTAAGAGCACTTGGAGAGATGCCAAATATTTTTGCAAAATTTTTAGATAAATCAGCTTTGGGGGTTCTGGAACCTGATTCATACTGAGCAATACGAATGTCCGCTGTTTTTTCCGGAAATCCCGCTTGCATGCCGAGATATTTTTGAGTCATTCCTCTTAAATTTCTAAAAAAACGAATTCTTTGACCAATTGACATTTTATTATTCTCCTTAATTATATATTTCAGGTCTAATATAGCATATAAATTTAAGATTTGTCAATATGGTGATAACAAAAAGGTTAAGATGTTTTTTGAAAAAATTTATTATCAAATACCTATTTTAAAAAATTAATGATAAAATATATGAGCTATTTTTTTGATTTTGAAACTAATATATAAAACTCGACAAATTTCAATATCCATAAATTTTAAATAATTTTTTGATTTTTATACAGATAGTTTATGATGATAATTTTACATTTTTATTTTCTTAAAATTCTACCCATTCATCGTAAAACTCCATTATAAATCTTATAAAACCATCTTGATTTACAAAAAATACACTCTCCCAACCACAAAAATTAATTTTATATAATAATTGAATATAAATAATAAAAATGTTACACTTATTTATAATTATTATGTATAATACTGTATTCAATATAAAGGAGTGTTTCACAATGTCTACAACAATAAGTGTTAATAAACAAAATGTAAAACAATTTTTGGAAAGTGGTAAAGAAAAACTTTTTGTGATTCCGGAGTATCAAAGGCCTTATGCATGGACTATAGAACAAGTTGAGACTTTATTTGAAGATTTATGGGAATTTGCTTCAACAACTGGCGGATGTGAGAGAAATGGTACGTATTTTTTGGGAAGTATAGTATCTTATGAAAACGAAAACAACGAACAAGAAATAATTGATGGTCAACAGAGGATAACATCTCTATTTTTATTGTTAAGAGCTATTTATACAAAGTTACAAAAAGACGATACAAACAATGATTACGTCAAACACTTTATGGCAGAAATCGAACCTGTTATATGGAAAACAGATAACGCTACTGGAAAAGCTGATTATAAAAAAATATTGCTAGAGTCTCGTGTGATAAATAACGAAGGCAATAATATTTTAAAAGATATATTGGAAACAGGGAAATCAATTTCAGATGCCAAAGATAATTATTCAAAAAATTATAAAATTTTTCAAGAAATGTTCGATGAATACTCAGAAAAATATCCATTATCAATTTACGATTTTATATATACTGTGTTAAATCAAGCAATAGTATTGCCCATTAAAGCAGATAATCAAGATACTGCTTTAACTATTTTCTCTACCTTAAACGATAGAGGACTAGCTTTATCTGATTCAGATATTTTTAAGGCAAAAATATACAATAACAACAAAGATTCTGATAAAAAGAAACAATTCATTAATAAATGGAAAGATTTAGACGAGCGAGCAAAAGATGTTAATGAAAGCATACAACAGTTATTTTATTACTACATGTTTTTTATTAGAGCAAATGAGAAAGATAGTCAAACAACTACGCCGGGACTTAGAAAATATTATTCTTGGAATAAATTTTCAAGACTATATGATGAAAATTTAATGGATAATTTAAAAGAAATTTTAAATGTGTGGGCTGTAATAAATAAAAGAGAAATTATTGAATCAGAAAAATGGAGTAAAAATAATGAAATCTTACAAGCTTTGGATATATTGAGTTCATATCCAAACGAATTCTGGAAGTATCCTATCGTAATATATTACCTTACTCACAAATTTAAGGACGGTTTTGAAGAAAAGTTTTTAATTTTTATACGTAAATTAATTTCTGTACTACTGATAAAATATTTAATCAAACCTACAATAAACGCTGTTAAAAGTGAAATTTTGCAATTAAACGTAAGTATTACAGAATCACCTACGCCTAAATTTAATTTTAAAAAAGACGATATATCCGGTTTAAAAGAAAATTTTAAAGTCCCAAGTCGTTATATAGTGCAAATGGTATTAAAAATTTTATCCTACAATAAACAAGAAAATCTTTTACCCGAAAAATGGGAAATAGAACATATATTACCTCGTAAAAATGCAAATTCTTATTTTTTAAATGTTAAAAAAGATATTATAAAGGAAAAAATAGAGCATATCGGAAATAAACTTCCTTTTGAAAAAAAATTAAATATCCAAGCTGGTAATGGATACTTTAGAAAAAAGAAAGAAAAATATTCGGAATCTAAAATTGTTATTACAAATCAAATGAGACATTCGAATAAAAGTGAATGGAAACTAAAAGACATAGATAAAAGAGATAATGAGATATTTTCAGAAATTTGCAATACTTTAGACAAATGGGATAAAGAATACAAATTTTAACCTTTTATAAAATTTATACATTCAAAATAAATTTTTGTATTTAATTAAAAATATTTTTGATATATAATATGTTTATACTTAAAACACTATAGAATAAAAAGGAGGTAAAAATTTAGTGAATATAGCTGTGTTAGGTGCTGGAAATGGAGGATGTGCAGTAGCTGCAGATATGTCTTTAAAAGGTCATAATGTAACTTTGATAAAAACTTCCGATTCTCTGCACAACAAAAATTTTGAATATCTGAAAAAAAATAATGGAAAAATATCTTTAGTTGAAGACAACACAACTAAAAAAACATTTATTAAGACCGTTACTACTGATTTATCTCTTCTATCAGATTCAGATGTTGTCATAGTCTACATACAATCAAGCTACCATGATCAACTGATAGAAAAAATAATACCTTATCTAAGATCCGAACAAATATTATTGTTTAATCCCGGTTATTTATCAACTGCTCTTGCCTTAAAACATAATATAAGACAAGATTTAATTATTGCAGAAGCAGAAAGTTCATTTGTAGATTGCAGAATTACAAATCCAGGAACAGTTAAAATATCATTTAGAAATAAAAATAATCCTATAGGTATATTTCCTCGCAATAAAAAGCAAAAAGCGATTAAAATTCTTGATAAAATTGGATATCCCTTTTCATATTTATCTTCTGTAGTTGAAGCAGGACTACATAATCCAAATTTGATAGTACATACTGTAGGGGCAATAATGAGCATTCCGAGAATCGAAAAAACAAACGGTAATTATGTTATGTACCATGAAGTATTTACTCCCAGCGTTTGGAATATTTTAGAAAAACTTGATGAAGAAAAAATGAACATACTTAAAAGATTAGGGTTTGAGCCTCTTGCTTACGTAGACGCATGCAAAATACGAAACAGTCCCAATGATAACAGAAGTGCTAAAGAAGTATTTATGTGGTACGCTTTGCGCCCTACTGCAGTTCCTGGCCCAAAGGAAGTCGATTCAAGGTATATTTCAGAAGACGTACCTCAAGGATTGGTCATGCTTGAATCTCTTGGGCTACATTTGAATGTCAAAACGCCGATAGCAACATCATTAATCGAAATAGCAAGTGCAGCCATTTATTTTCAAAAGTTTATTTTTATATATTTCAAAAATATATAGAATTTATGTAATATCATACCGAAGAAAGAGCTCCACTAACAGCAATCATTCCAAAAAATAGACCCATCATTACAGCAAATGCAACTGTTATTGGAAAAAATATAATACATACGGTTACTAAAAATTTATGACGTTTTATTTTATTACCTAATCTCTTAAAGGGATTTTTAGCATCTTTATTTAGTTTATCGTATCTTTTAAAATACAAATTTGATATCTTTAGAACCTTATAAAAACCTGCCATATCCATTTTTTGGCCAGGTTCTGTCACTCCTACCCAATTTTTATATTCTGTTCCATTTTCATCAAGTACTCCATTTTCAGATATCAACTTTTTATACATACGTTTTATGTCTGAATCTATATTATTAAACTTGCTCACAATATCACCATATCCTTTAGGTTTTGATTCTGTTGTACCTGCATTTGCAACTGTCTCTATTTTCTTCCAACTACTTACAAAACCTTTATCTTGATTCTCATCACTAAGCAAAGATTTCACTTTTTCCACGTCACGAAAGCTTTTATATGCAGTATAAAGTGATCCTAATACACCAGTATTTTTACCTTTATTTTTATTATATATTGCATTTTTTAATGTTTTGCCAGTAACTAATCCAAAATTTTTTAATAGTTCAGCTTTAATGTCTTTAGAAAGTTTCTTTGTTTTTTCGACCCCTTCTTTAAAATTATTATACATTCCTGGCTCTACTTCGTATTCTTGATATTCATCATCCATAAATTTTCTATATTTATATATTGTTTTTTTAGTTTTAGTTTGGAATGTATCAATTTCTTTGAGAATCTTCAAGGCTATTTTATGTTCAGCATCTCTCCTTTTTTTATTTTCTTTTAAGCTTTTTTCTGCTCTTTTAATTAATTCTTCTAACTCATTTTTACACAATGATAATTTTTCATTATAAAGTTCAATTAATTCATCATTATCATCATTGTAACATTTTTTTAATTCTTTAAATTTTAGTTTTGCAAAATTAGTTTGATACCATTTTAACGCTTCTCCCATTTTATAGTCACTCCTTTTAATATAAATTGATATAAATTTTACAAGCTAACTACATCTAAATTATATAGCTATTAAATATTTTTATTAAATTGATATAATTTTAATCACCCCTTTCGAAATTAATGTGATTTTTTATTTAGCTATACATTTAAATTATATATATATATATATATATATATATGTCAAGTTTTTTATTAATTTATTATATAAATTCATTTTCAGACATAAAAATAGCCTCATATGTTAGATATGAGACTTTTTGTTTTATTTTATTGTATAGCCCTTATTG
>CAKUZC010000079.1 GCA_934718145.1 uncultured Eubacteriales bacterium
ATCGTTACATATTTTAATGAGTTTTTTGTTTCGGGAAATATGCCGTGGCAGATGATTTGTAGTTTAGTATTGGGAATAATTATGTCTGTGTCTTACAAACTCGATTTACCTAAACACCTTGGTCTTAAATCTACTATTCCATATATTGGTAGTATTCTAACTGGGATTTTAATTTCTCGGGGGAGTAATTATCTTTTTGATATTTTGAAAGTTATCACTAATGGAAAATAAAGGCTCGCTAAATTAGCAAGCCCGATTTTTTATTTAAAATTAAACTATAGATTTTTTCTTTTTATCGTAAACGATTATTCCCAACATTGATAACGCACTTGCTGCGAATAAGGAATACCATACGAAAATATTACTTGTGTCTCCAGTTTTAGGATTGTTTGAATTTTCGGTTTCATTGACCTCAAAATTTATACTAACTTCGCCGTCTGTGTAAACAAAAGTAATTTTATGCTCACCCTCGGAAAGCGTTTTAAGATACTCATTTTTTAAAGTTACGATTGTTGAACCTGAGGCAGATGTATAGCTTTCTTTATCAACCCACTCATCGTCGACTTTAACACCGACAAATTTTGATAAATCTCCATTGATACGGAAAGTCAATGGTTCGTCGCTGTTCTGAATCCAGGAACTGTTTGCTCCTTCAATTACTTTATAGTCAGATACTGTACCGGATACTTCTGGTGTCATGGCCAGATCGGTAATGACCCACATGGTGCCGTCGGAACCATCGCTCGTATCGCCTTCATAGCGCTTGTAATTCACAAATTCGCCGTTGATTTTCAGTTTGGTATTGGGTCCGAATACATAGCGGTCACCATGAATAGTTGTTACATACACACCATAATGATAGGTCTTTCCGGCTTCAAAAGCGGTGAATTTGTTCTCATAAAAATTACCGAAGTCTGTAGACATCGCGCCGGTTTTGCTGTCAAGCTCCCACCACTCACACCGGTATGCATATTCAGCGCCATCGGGCACCTTGCCGGTGAACACCGGTTTATCGCCGTCCTTAAATCTGACAGTGACATCGTTGATTTCTACCACGTCGATAGCGGTTGGCGTACCCGCGGGTGTCCAATGTGCTTTCAGGGTAATGTTCTTGGTGACATTTTCGGTAAAGGTATATTTTTCATCCTCCAGGTACCATCCGGTAAAATCATAGCCGGATTTCTTCGGGTCGGCGGGCTTAACTACTGGAGCATTCCGTAGCTTCTGCTCGAGCACAGCACTGCCGCCGTCAGAGTCAAAGTTCACGGTGAACTCATCAAATGAGTAAGGAGATACGCCACAGTCTTCAAAGTTGCCTCCCGTTATAGTGACCACAGCCTTATCGTTTTTGCCATACACCGCGATGCCAATTCCACCTAGATCTACTTTGCAGCTTTTTATAGTGCCACCAGTCATGGTAAAGCGACCATCTTTGTAAATATTTACCGCCCCGCCGTTAGCACCGGCAGAACAATTCTGAATGAGACCACCATTTAACTCAAAAGTGCCGCGCTGCTTGATAAATACCGCTCCACCGTCATCGCTGGCTTTGCAATTACCGATGGTGCCGCCGTTCATGATGAAGGTGCAACCGCTGCCTATATCTACTGCACCACCGTCATCGCTGGCTTTGCAATTCATAATGGTGCCGCCATTCATAACGAACTTACCATACTTGATCGGTGTTTCCGTTACACCTGTGTTGGCTACATCCACGGCACCGCCGTCGCCATTGGCGTCCGTGCAGTTCACGATACTGCCGCTTTCCAAGGTCAGTGTGCCTCCCTTGACATTAAATCCGCAGTTCTTGTTCTGCCCATCGATTTTTCCGCCGGTACGGCTGTCCTCCACCGTCATGTTTCCGTTGCTGTGTACCAGAAATATATCCTCATCCGTCAAACTGGAACTTAATGTATACCCGTTAAGATCCAGAGTCACAGTGCGCTCCACATCAAGACCTGTTGAAATCTCGATGTTCCCGCCCAGCTTGATTTCCGCACGGTTCGTATCTTCTAATGCCTCCTCCAATTGTGTTGCATTGCTGACTGCTGAATCCTCTGCAAAGGCCGGAATCGGCACAAACGAGAATGCCATGCAAAGCGTAAAGAACATTGCTATAAATTTTCTTGACAATTTGGTTTTCATAATTTCCTCCTCTTTTAATTTAAAATTTTGTGTATTTTGATTATAAATAATTATATATCAAAAATAAAAAATATGCAAGCAGGCGAGTGCTACAACTCTTAAAATTTCTGTAGAGTAATTAAATCTATATTAATTTTATAAAAACAAAAAATGAATCCGCCAAAATATTATCGGCGGAAAATTTATTTAAAATTAAACTATAGATTTTTTCTTTTTATTATAAACAGTTATTCCAAATACTATTAATGCACTTACTGCGAATAAAGAAGTCCATAAAAATACATTGCTATTGTCTCCGGTTTTAGGATTGACTGTTTCACTATTATTAACTTGTTCTGTTTTTTCTTCAACATTTCTGGCTATAATTCCGTATTGACTTAAATGTGATGTTTCAAATACTATGTATCCGTCTTCTATTGTTGCGGGTATTGTTTCCTGTATTTCATCATCTGAAATATAAACTATTTCATATTTGTTAAATCCTTTTAAGTCTTCCGGCAATGCAATTTTTACTTTCATTTTAGTATCACTGATTTTAACTACTTGACCATTTTCTAACAAGTTTATATCCACGATATACTTAACATTTTTATTTGCTAAATTTTCTGTAATTTCTACAGGTGTAACATCTAATTCGTAGTCTCCGCTGATTCCTTCTGCAAATTCAATTTTTGCTTTTGTTTCTCCTGTGCTTTGAATTTCTTTTACCGGTTCTGATTGTTCTGAAGATGTGGACATGGGTGCAATTGTTATTTTTGTTTTAACACTAAACGCTTGTTCATTATCATCACTCGCACGTGTAAATTCAACTTCTTGTCCATTGATTTTTAACTTAGTGTTTGATCCAAAAATCCATCCTTCATCACTACCTGTTGCAGATGTTACAAGTGCTAATTCATAAGTATATCTTTTGTTTTTATCAAATGTAGTTATAAGTTTTCCGCCCCAGTAAGGAAGATGATCCTCATTATTAAACCAATCTACAGAGCTTATTCCTGCATCATTAGTTCTCCATGCTTCAAATACAAACTTATATCTAGTATCTGATATTGTTCCGGTAAATACTGGTTTATCACCATCATTAAATTTTAAAGTTGCATTATTAATTTCAACAACATCAATTTCTTGTTTTTGGACAGGTTGAGTTGGTTTTATCGTTTTTATTGCAGTAACAAATAATCCTTTTTTATCCTTCGAAATACTTATCGAATTTGCTTTTTCGCTGTTTACATATACTTCTGTGTTGTCTGCAAATGTATATCCATTTCTTGCTTTTAGAGAAATGCTATACATATACGTTTTTCCTTCTTCAAAAGTTGTTATTCTTTTGTCAGCTGAGACTTCATCGTTCTTGCTCTTATCAGAGTACCAATATTTTACTGGAACTGATTCGCCTTTTCCATTATTTTCCATTTGTTCCCAATATTCGTACTCTATGTCATAATAATATGCAGTGTCACCACCTCGTGTAGTCCAAGAATCTGGCTTATCTCCTGCATAATACTCAAATTTTACAGCTCCTATTTCTACTTTATTAATTTCTGTCTCTGCAAATATTGTTGCCGGAATAAATGAAAGTGTCATAAATAACATAAAAAACGTTGTAATAAATCTTCTTGTTATCTTATTTTTCATAACGTCATCTCCTATTTAAATCTTAGTTTCCTTAAGTACAAATAAGTAATTACAAAAATTTAATCTTACCTCCTTTTCAAAATTTAAAAGAAAAATCTTGCATGTATTTTGTGCTCTTTGCCTATAAATAATTATATATTATAAATAAAAATATGCAAGTGAAATTATATTAAAAATCAGGGAAGAGGCTGCCGGACATATATTTGAAAGTCAAATTAAGTCGAAAAAATTTTTAATAAGTTTATTATAATGAGCACAATTAAAAGGATTCCAGCTTTAACACTGAAATCCTTTTAATATTTTGTATTTGAGAAGTTATAAAGTTAAAACTTAAATAGCAAATTGCTACTCGTAAGCATTTACTCAGCTACTGACTTTTATCTGTTGCATTTTGTCCAGAGCTACATCGACTGATATGCGGCTACTATAACTATCAGCAACCATAAGTTGAACTACTATTAATAAATTGATTATTTTCGATTTTTGAGCCGGTTTATATATACTTTCTAACTTATATTTATCATAAAATTTTTCTGGTCCGTTTGAATACAGGTATTTAGCCATTTTTTTAGAATCGCCTATACTTTTGTTTGGCACTAGCATAAAAAGCAATACAGCACCAAGGGCATAGACATGGCGTTTGGATACAGCAGCAGGAGATGTTTTGTACCAATCAGGAGCGGAAAAATTTGAATTAACAAATATCTTTGAAGTTTCATTAATTTTTGTCATTGCACCAAAATCCGCAAGTTGTATGGTGTCTTTATTTACTCCCAATTTTTTGCTAACTCTTTCAACAACAAGCAAATTATCCGGCTTAACGTCATTGTGGGAATAACCTGCATCATGGATAACTTTTAGTGCTTTTAATGCTTGCGTTCCCATTTTTATAATATTACTGACATCTTTTTTACCTTGTATTTCTGATACTTTAGACGTTAAATCTCCTTTGGCAAGTTCTGATGCAAATATTTGTTTGTTGTCGTTTATCTTGCTTCCTGTTTCGTTAAGAGCTAAATATTTTTTGGCCTTAATATCTTTAGTGCCTTTTTTTAAGTTTTCTTTTTTGTAAGAAATATATTTGTGATCTTCTTCTAGTATGCCTTTCATTTTTTCTACATCTTCGATTTCCTCTTTGGTAGCGTTAACGAGTTTAAAAGGCCCAAATTTTTTGTCACATGTAACTTTTATTGCTTTATTACCGTCGCATTTCCACACAACGCCATTGGCTCCTGATCCTAATAACTTTTCGGGGTCATATCCTTCTCTCCATAAATATGCCCCTGTATTTTTTTGGTGACTTCCTAAGTTTTGGGTTTTATTTTTGTCTTGGCTAGAATCAAGTGCCGACTCAGGTGTAATATTTTTTAATTTCTTTGCAGAAATACCTTCAAGGAAATTTTTGCGTTGTTCTCCCGTTGGTACATTTTTTCCTTCTACATACTTTAAGCACTCTTTGGCTATCAAAATTTCGTTCTCTAATTTTTTAATGTGATCATTCAAACTACTAGCGTCAAGATTTAAAAATTTTTCCTTTTTTTCTCTTCCTTTTTTTGTATCATATGTCATTTTTATAACCTCTTTTCTATAAACC
>CAKUZC010000080.1 GCA_934718145.1 uncultured Eubacteriales bacterium
AAAGCCTTAACGAGCCGTGAGCGATTTCGTGAGGTAACCCTATGGCTAATAAAACATGACTTGGATCAAGAGAACCAGAAGTGCACGCTGATCCTGAAGATGCACATATTCCTGCCATGTCTAGCAGTAAGAGCAAAGACTCGCCTTCAATTCCTTCAAAACTTATATTAACGTTTCCAGGAAGTCTTTTTTCTCTGTGGCCGTTAAGTCTTGAGCGTTCTATCTTTAAAAGTTCACTTATAAGTTTATCACGCTTTTTGATTAATTTAGAATTTTTTTCTTCTATTTCGGTGCACGCCGTTTCGATTGCTTTTCCGAGTGCAGCAATTTCAGCTGTATTTTCGGTGCCTGCACGTTTCCCGGATTCCTGAGCTCCGCCTTCCATGAAAGTTTCGATTCGCACGCCTTTTCTTATATAAAGAGCACCGATTCCTTTTGGCCCGTGAAATTTGTGTGCAGACAAAGAAAGCATGTCAATGTTTTGTTTTTTTACATCTATTGGCACATGGCCTACTGCCTGAACTGCATCAGTGTGGAAGAGAACGCCTTTATCTTTGCATATTTTTCCTATTTCTTCAATCGGTTCGATAGTGCCGATTTCGTTATTTGCGTACATTATTGTTACGAGCGCGGTCTTTTCGGTTATGGCATTTTCGACATCTTTTGGATTCACGAGTCCTTGACTATCCACGTCAAGATAAGTAACGTCAAATCCTTTTTTCTCTAAATATTGTACTGTGTGAAGCACGGCGTGGTGCTCTATTTTCGAAGTTATGATATGATTTTTTCCTTTTTTTAATCCTTCAAATGCCGCCCCTTTTATTGCCCAGTTGTCGGATTCAGTTCCGCAGGAAGTAAAAAATATTTCTTTTGAAGAAGCACCCAAAGCCTTTGCTACGCGCTCTCTTGCAATTTCAAGTTCTTTTTTTGCGTTTCGTCCGACGGAATAAATAGTGGAAGGATTCCCGAAATTCTCTCTGAAAAACGGCATCATTGTTTCCAAAGCTTCCTGGCTTACCGCTGTCGTTGCGGCATTGTCCATGTAAATAATTTTTTTCATATTTGTCGGGGCTTATTTTTTAAAGTTGCCCGATTTACCACCTTTCTTTTTTATTTTTAATAAATAATTTAAATTTTAAAATGCAATTTTATTTTGAATGTAGTCTGTAAGTTTATCAATTGAAACTCTTTCTTGAGTCATAGAATCACGATCACGAACTGTAACACAGCCGTCATTTTCACTATCAAAATCATAAGTTATGCAAAGAGGAGTGCCTATTTCGTCTTGACGACGATATCTTTTTCCTATTGAACCTGATTCGTCATAATCTACCATGAAATTTTTTGAAAGTTCTTCATAAACTTTTTGAGCTTTTTCTCCGAGTTTTTTCGAAAGTGGAAGTACACAGGCCTTGAACGGAGCCAAAGCGGGGTGGAGTTTAAGTACTATTCTGGTATCTTTTTCGTTTATAACTTCCTCGGTGTATGCATCGCACAGGAAAGCCAATGCCACACGATCCGCACCAAGCGAAGGCTCTATTACGTAAGGTAAATATCTTTCGCCTGTTTCCGCATCGAAGTAGTCTAAATTTTTACCCGAATATTCTTGATGACGTTTTAAATCAAAATCAGTTCTGTCGGCAATTCCCCAAAGTTCTCCCCATCCAAACGGGAAGGCGTACTCTATGTCGGTTGTAGCGTTGGAATAATGGCAAAGTTCTTCTTTCGAATGGTCACGAAGCCTTATATTTTCTCTTTTCATTCCGAGGCTTAAAAGCCACTTTTCACAGAAGTTTTTCCAATACCCAAACCATTCCAAATCTGTTCCGGGTTTGCAGAAAAATTCAAGTTCCATCTGCTCGAACTCTCTCGTTCTGAAAGTAAAATTCCCCGGAGTTATTTCATTTCTGAAAGATTTCCCGATTTGAGCTATTCCAAAAGGAATTTTTTTACGTGAAGCCCTTTGTACATTCGCAAAATTCACGAATATACCTTGAGCGGTTTCAGGTCTTAGGTATATCTCGTTTTTGCTGTCCTCGGTTACACCCTGGAATGTTTTGAACATCAAATTAAATTTTCTAATTCCTGTAAAATTATGCGCACCACACTCAGGACACGGAATATTATTTTCGGCAATGCATTTTTCCATTTCTTCAAAAGTCATTGCATTGGGATCAATTCCGGCATCTTCTATTAATTTATCGGCTCTGTGACGAGATTTACACTCCTTGCAGTCCATAAGAGGATCGGAAAATCCACCAATGTGACCCGAGGCTTCCCATACTTTTGGGTTCATGAGTATTGCGGCATCAAGCTGAACATTATATTTGGATTCTTGAACAAATTTTTTTATCCAAGCTTTTTTTACGTTATTCTTAAATAAAACTCCCAAGGGGCCATAATCCCAGGTGTTTGACAAACCTCCGTAAATTTCTGAACCGGAGAAAATAAATCCTCGATTTTTACAAAGTGCTACGATAGTATCCATGTTTTTCATAAATGGTATTCGCCCTTCCTACATTTAGATAAATAAAATCGAAAATCAGCTGATTTTCACTGCGTGCTGATTTTCGGAACTTAGAGTTACTCCCAAGACAGAATCAAAAATCGATTTTGAATCAGGAATAAACCTTCCGTATTTAATTATAATATTTTTGAACCTACTAAGCAATTGAATTTCATTTTTTATTTCGTTTTCATAGTAACCTGTATATATTACCACATCGTCGTCACAAGAATTATTTCTTATGTATGATATAAATTCATAAATTTCATCAAATTGAAGAATAGGCTCAAGTCCCCCGATAACTATAGCCTTAGTTATCGGGTTCATTCTATACCTCAAGTATATATCCGAAAATGGAACTTTTTTATTTGGCATAGTTGAAATTTTCATATTTTGACAAATTGAACAATCGAGCCCGAGCTCTGTCAAACATTTAAAATCACATCTTGAAGTTGCAATGAACATAGAAGATTTTTTGTAATCCTGAAAATTTTCATCAACTATTTCTTTTACTGTTAAATAAATTTGTTTTTTAGGTGAATTAATTGTCATTCAAATCAAACCATTTTCTTTGTTCAAATTCCTGTTTGCGTTCTTTGCTGTAAGCTGAGAATGGAACTAAGAATCCCACTATTCTGGAGTATGTATCAGCAGCATCCTTACCACATTTCGGGCATTTTGGAGAAAAGAATGCATGTTCATCCTCACATACCGAAATTTTGCAGTTATACGCAAAATATATTACTCCTGACTTCGCAATGTAATTCAAGAGCTCCCAAGCTTGTTCTTCGCTGGCAAATTTTCCTGCAAGATTTATATGCGAAATTTGTCCGCCTCCGCATTCCTTGTCGAGTTTTGCACCCAATTTTATTTTCTCGTTAAGAGTGCATTTTTCCATTAAAGGAATCCATTGATTTGAATAAATAAAATATTGTTCTTTTTCAGGATATAAAATTGAATCCTTTTGGCTGAGTATTACATTTGCTCTCTCTGCGGGGATGGCTTCAACATTTATGCTGTAATCGAAAGTATAGGAATCTTTTTGAGAATTTATTGCATTTAATATTTCGGTTGCAAAATCAAGCCCCTCTTTGGAATAAGATTTATTGCCGAATTCATCAGTATTGATGAGCCCAAATTCAGAAATTGCCTCGTACATAGCGGTAATTCCGATTGTATTATATTGTTTTTCAATTTCTATAAGCCCGTAAGAATAATTCGGTAGTAATCCTTTTTCGATATCTTGCTTGATTATATCTCGAACAACGTCCAAAACTTTTACGCAGTTATCAATTCTATCTTTGAGTATTTCTAAGAATTTTTCTTTGCTTCCATCTGCCTCTACTGCGATTCTTCTTAAATTAATAGTATTAACCTGAATGCTTCCTACTGAGAGTGAAGTTCCGCCAACTGAATTTATAAAGGCGTCAAGTTTTGAAGTATTTGAAATAAGTCTGCAACAGTTCGAAAGGCTTGTTACATCGTTGCCAACGTAAAAATTACTGTCATACCAGGTCATGTTGTGCCTGTTGCACCATCTTGCAAATTCTTCATCTACGAATTTTCCGTTTTGAAATAGCAAAGAATATGTAAGAACAGGGAAAGTCATCATTGTTTCTTTTCGTATTTCAGAAACCACTTCCATAAATACTTTTTGATGCTCAATAATCCCTTCGATATGGTCAATTACATAGTCTCCGTTCGGGAATTGGCGTCCTCCAAAAAGCTCAACAAGATAATTTCTATCCATAACACTTATATTTGAAAAAGCGCACTCGGTAACACGAAGATATGGTTGATTTAAATCGTAAATAAATTTCTGGAAACATTGTTTGCGATAATACTCAGGGTCTTTTAGGCAAAAATTATTCTTAACATCGTTATACCAAAAGTAATAGGAATACAAAAGATAACTCGGGAGTCCCACTGCTCCGCTGCTGCGGTTTGATGCCCAGCTTATGAATTCCAAAACATGGTCGTTAAAAGTCGTCAAATGTTTCGGAGCTCCGGTTTTAAATTTGTTTATGAAGAAAAGTCCCTTTTCAACAAGTTTATCAAGGTCGTAAGCATAACAATAGGGAGTGAAGGATGAAGTTGCGGAATTGTGAAGATAAAATTCACCGTTCCATTCACCATTTAGCCATGTTTCAGCTGTTTCGCTGCCGTATTTTTTTGTTATTTCTTTAAAAATTTTATTGTACGAGAGTAGCTTTGTGTGAGGCTTAACCATGTCTGCCAAAAGTGTCCTAACATCTCTTGTGGTGCTGTTGGCGTTAGCATCGATTGTGGTTTCGGCCACGGTTTTTGACTTTATGAAATTATCTATAAAATCTGTAAAATTAAGGTTTGAATTCGAAAACCCATTCATCATCTCAAAACGTGAATCATACTTCTTTTTTAATTTTGAAATAAAATCAGAAAATGGTTTGTAAAGATTCAAATTTATATCCATTATTTTTCCTCCTGATTAGATTGAGACGTTTGATTGTTTAC
The DNA here is from genome assembly GCA_934718145.1 of uncultured Eubacteriales bacterium. Classification (GTDB taxonomy): domain Bacteria; phylum Bacillota; class Clostridia; order Oscillospirales; family Acutalibacteraceae; genus UMGS1491. The sequence goes on from CAKUZC010000080.1 coordinate 5,000, forward strand.
CCATGCGTTTGCATCCACAAAACTCAAAAACTCATCGCCGACTTTAAGTACAGGCAAAGACTGTATTCCCAAAGGTATTAATTCCT
>CAKUZC010000081.1 GCA_934718145.1 uncultured Eubacteriales bacterium
CTAAAATAGCTGCCGAAATAGAAAAAAATGCTATTTCTGATAATTCCAAAGGAAGTGATTCCAATTCAGGAGAGGGTTCTGAAGATCCTATGATGAATGAAGCTATCAAATGTGTAGTTGAAGCAGGACAAGCATCGACTTCTTTACTTCAGAGGAGATTGAGAGTAGGTTATGCTCGAGCTGGAAGACTTGTAGACGAAATGGAACAAATGGGAATAGTTGGGCCGCATGAAGGGTCAAAGCCAAGACAAGTACTTATAACTTATCAGCAGTTCATGGAAATGAATATGAATCAACAAAAGTAGGAAATGAAAAATGAAATATTTAAAAAAATTAAAATTTAGTTACTGGTATATTATCCCCGTTATTTTATGTTTTGCTTTTATATTTAACGGCAATCTGTTAAAGGATTTCAGTTGGAATAAGTTAATAGAAAGTTCAGATGTAGGAAACAATTCAGAAATCAATCAAAAAAACTCAGAAAACAATATGTATCTCCATTTTTTGAATGTCGGAAAAGCCGATTGTTGCTACATAAAGTATAAGGATAAAAATATTCTGATTGACGCCGCCGACAAAGAACCGACAAATGTTGTTACAGAATATTTAGAGCGTCAAGGTGTGAAAAAACTTGATTTAGTAGTAGTTTCGCATCCTCATCGTGATCATATAGGCCAAATGAAAGATGTCATAGAAAAATTTGAAATTGATAAGTTTATAGCCGCCAAAGTTCCCCAAAATATTACTCCTACTTCTGTAACTTACGAGAAAATGTTGAAAGCTTTGAAGAAAAAAGGTATAAAAATTAATTATGTCAAGAGTGGTGAAAAATTTAATATAGGGGATATAAAGATTGAAATTTTAGGACCTGTAAATTCTCATGAAAATTTAAACAGTAATTCTGTTGTTATGAAGATAAAATATAATAATGTAAGTTTTCTTTTTACCGGAGATGCAGAGAAAGTTGAAGAAGAAGATATTATTAATTCAAATGCCGATTTAAAAGCAACTGTTCTTAAAGTAGGTCATCACGGAAGTAAAACTTCTAGTTCTTATAATTTTTTATCTAAAGTAAAGCCGAAGTATGCGGTAATTTCTGTTGGACCGGATAAAAGCAATCTTCCAAAAGAAATCATTCTTAAAAGACTCGATAAATTTTGCGATAAAATTTACAGAACAGATGAAAGAGGCACTATAATATTGTCTACTGATGGAAACGATATAAAAATGAAAAGTGAAAAATAATTTTAGGGAAGTGATGTGGTTTTGAATTTTTTGTCTGTAGATAAGATTGAAAAAGATTATTTGGTTTGTGAAGATCAGGATGAAAAAGTTAAGATTATTCCTTTTAAAAAGTTAAGTGAAGATATATCTGAAGGTACTATAATTTACGTAGACAATTTGGGAAATATAAGAATTGACAAAGAAAAAACACAAATAAGACGTGATATTATACGAAAACTTCAAAATCAAGTTGAATAATCACTAAAAATAACTTTTAATATTTTAAATTTAAACTAAATAGTACTTAAAATGTTTGCTTTTTGGAGCAAGCATATTTTATAATTTAAAAAATGTTTTGTATTTTGTTGATTTTATGATAATATTGTTACCGAAACACGAGATTTAAATATTGAAACTGGAGAAGATGTCATTGTGAATAGTTTGAAAAATTTGAAAAAAATTTTACTTGGTTCTGCTCTTAAAGATGACCAATTAAAAAACGAAAAATTATCGCGTCTGTGGGGACTTCCCATAATGGCAAGTGATGCGGTATCTTCTGTTGCATATGCTGTTGAGGAAATACTTATGGCTCTCGTACCTGCTCTGGGAATTATGGCAGTAAATTATGTAGGTATGGTAAGTATTCCGATTATAATATTGCTTTTAATATTGATTTTTTCCTATTCTCAAATAATAAATCACTATCCTAACGGTGGTGGTGCATATGTTGTAGCGAAAGAAAATTTTGGAAAAAAATCTTCGCTTTTGGCCGCTACATGTTTAGTCATAGATTATATAATGACAGTCGCCGTGAGCGTATCTTCATCAACAGCTGCCGTTTTGGCTGTTTATCCGGCTCTGGAGCCGTATAGAATAATAATATCTTTGGTTTGTGTAGGAGTCATAACGTTAATTAATCTTCGTGGTATAGGGGAGTCTTCCAAAGTTTTCGGGATACCTACATACGTGTTCATATTTTCAATGTTTTCACTTATAGTTGCCGGATTTATAGGATTTTTTAATCATTCTCTGTTACCTATTACTTATTCACCTGAACAAATTTCGGGATTGACTGCAAATGCTGCACAGGGAATGTCATTGGCGTTGTTTTTATGTGCTTTTTCGTCGGGGTGTTCAGCTTTGACAGGAGTTGAAGCAGTAAGCAATGCTATACCTAGTTTTAAAGAGCCTTCCCAGAAGACAGCGAAACAAGTTCTTTTTATGCTTGGCGGAATAATAGTATTTATATTTGGCGGAACCAGTTTTTTAGCGACTTCATTAAAGGTTATGCCGCTTTCCGATAAAACTGTTCTTTCTCAAATGGCCTCTGCGATTTTTGGAAATGGAGCAATGTTTTATATTTTGCAATTTACTACCTCTTTGATTCTTCTTCTTGCTGCAAATACTTCATATAGTGGGCTTCCGATACTTCTTTCCATACTTGCAAAAGATAGATATATGCCCAGACAATTTTCTCAAAGGGGTACAAAACTTAGTTTTTCAAACGGAATTATGTTTATTTTTATAGCAAGTTCGCTTTTATTAATAGCGTTTAATGCCGATACTCACCGATTAATACCGTTCTATTCTGTTGGAGTGTTTGTGTCGTTTACGATATCTCAGTTTGGCATGTTCGTTAAATGGATAAGAACGAAAGAAAAAGGTTGGCAGTATAAGTCGCTTATAAACGGATTTGGAGCTTTGGTTACTTTCGTAGGTTCTATAGTTGTGTTTACTACAAAGTTTACTCATGGTGCATGGGCACTTTTAATAGCAGCACCGCTTTTAATGTGGTTTATGTCTGAAACTCATAAACATTATTTTAAATTTTTAAAGGGAATAAGCATACTTGGTTATAATTATAAATATAAACCCAGTACAAGTAATGATTCTCTTCCGTGTGTTGTACTTATAAATAAAATGAATAGAGCAGCATTGAAAACATTTGATTATGCAAATAAAATTACTTCAAATGTTACAGCGTTGCACATTTCGGTGTCAGATACTGAAACAGAGAGATTAAAAAAACAATGGCAAGACTTAAAAATAGATGTTCCTCTTACAGTGATTTATACTCCTTATCGTGATATAATTACTCCAATAGAAGATTATATTTCTTCTCAGGAAGAAAAATTAAAAGATGGAGAAAATTTAACTGTTGTTCTTACACGTATTTGCGGAAACGGTTGGAAAGATGCTATATTCCACAATCAAACAACGTTTTTCATAGAAAAAGAGCTAAGAAAACATGAAAATGTTGCAACTGTTCTTGTACCTTATTTTTATAACAAACCTAGGTCCATAATTAAAAAATTGACACAAAAGTCGTAGGAGGATGTCTTTTTAAGTGAAAAATATTTTTAAAAAACTCAATTGTTTTTTTGTGTTTGTCGCGATTTTTTCATCACTGTATTCGACAAGTGCACTAAGTTCACTGGAAAACATAAAGCAGCGTGGATATATAAGAGTTTCCACTAATGCAGAATTTGAACCTTTTGAATATAAAGATGGAGACAAAATAGTTGGTATAGACATAGACATTGCAAAAAAAATTGCAGAAAGCTTGGGAGTATCAACTAAAATTAACGATGTCTCATTTGACGCTGTGACTTTGGAATTAAGCAGCGGAAGTTGTGATATTGCCATAGCAGCAATGAGTTACAGCAACGATAAAGCAGTGAACGTAGATTTTTCTGATACGTATTACTTTGCTAAACAAGCCATACTAGTACCAAAAAACAGCTCTATAACTTCAGGTAAAGACCTTCATGGCAAAAAAATAGGTGTTGCACTTGGTTTTACGGGAGATACTTATTGTACTGAAAATTTTTCTGATTCTGAAATATGCAGGTATAATAAAAGTTCTGACGCTGTTTTGGATTTGGTTAATGGACGAGTTGACGCGGTAGTTGTTGATGATGCTCCAGCTAAAAAACTTGTTAGACTTTCAGGAAATAAAGTTGAAATGCTCGATGAATATCTTTTCGAAGAAGGATACAGAATTGCCGTTCCTAAAGGAGACAATGAGCTTTTGGATTATATAAATTCAATGCTTAAACAATTGCGTGATTCTAAAGAAATAGACAAAATAGTCAATAAATATATTATAGAAGCCGGTACTCCCAGTCTCGATTTAATAGGACAGATTGATAATAATTTGTTTTGTAAAAATAGATATAAAATGATACTCGGAGGTTTATATAATACTTTTCGACTAACAGCAGTATCTTTGGTAATAGGAATATTTATAGGTTTGCTTGTTTCGCTCGCTAAGGTGAGTCGCAGTAAAAATACAGTGTGCAAGATTTTTAAAATAATCGCCAATATTTATCTTACTGTAATTCGAGGAACTCCTGTTGTTGTACAATTGTTTGTAATATACTATTTGATACTCGCTTCTACAGGATTAAGTAAAATAACTGTCGCAATGATAGCTTTTGGAGTAAATTCAGGGGCGTATGTTTCTGAAATAATACGCTCTGGTATACTTTCGGTTGATAATGGACAGTATGAAGCAGGAAGATCGCTTGGACTGAGTTCGGCTCTTACTATGAGAAAAATAATATTGCCACAGGCATTTAAAAATATTTTACCGACTTTAGTCAATGAATTCATACAACTTGTAAAAGAAACTTCTGTAGCGGGCTTTATAGGCGTTACGGATTTGTCTCGTGCGGGAGATATTATAAGAAGTCAAACATATGAGCCGTTTGTACCACTGATGACTGTCGCTCTTATATACCTTGTTATAGTGATGTTTACCACTTTTATTATGTCTCTTATAGAAAGGAAGCTGCGTGTAAGTGATAAGCGTTAAAAATCTTTATAAAGAATTTCATCA
>CAKUZC010000082.1 GCA_934718145.1 uncultured Eubacteriales bacterium
GTTTTAAAAAACACCGGCATAGTGCTGATGATGATTTTTGTTATGGGTGTTTTCGTTGCACTTCTTGATGCAGGGCTTTTACAATTGTTTGGTTTAGTTATGTCGGTATCCAATACAAAATAAAGTCCGGAGGGAATTAAATAATGTCAGAAGAAGCTAAATGGTATGTGGTTCATACCTATTCGGGCTACGAAAACAAAGTTGCTTCTAATTTGGAAAAAACAATAGAAAACCGTGGTATAAGAGATTTAATTCAGGAAGTAAAAGTGCCAACCGAGACGGTAACCGAAATAAAGGATAACAAAGAACGAGAAGTTGAAAGAAAAATTTTTCCGGGGTATGTTCTCGTAAAAATGGTTCTTAACGATACTTCGTGGTACATCGTAAGAAATATAAGAGGATGTACCGGATTTGTAGGTCCTTCAACTAAGCCTATTCCGCTAACTCCGGAAGAGGTTAAAAAATTAGGAGTTGAGATTAAATCGGTTAAATTGTCTTACAACATAGGAGAATCTGTAAGAATAATTGACGGTCCTCTTTCCAATATGGTCGGTGTTGTTACCAAAATAGATCCTGAAAATAAAGTTGCCCAGATAACGGTTTCCATGTTTGGAAGAGAAACGCCGACCGAGTTGGCTCTTGGTCAAATAGAACCTATAATTTAAAATTTATAACCGGTAAAAAATTACTTGAAAAGCAGTAACACGCTTTTAATGTGGGAGGAGCAAAATCTAAACATGCTCCGGAATTCACCACAAACTTTGGAGGTGCGAAAATTGGCTAAAAAAGTCAAATCAATCGTAAAATTACAAATTCCCGCCGGTAAAGCAACTCCGGCACCGCCTGTAGGATCCGCATTAGGACCACACGGTATAAACATAATGAACTTTACCAAGGATTTCAATGAACGTACAAAAAATGATATCGGTATGATTATTCCTGCGGTAATAACCGTCTATGAAGACCGTTCTTTTACGTTCATAACAAAAACACCGCCTGCAGCTGTTCTTATAAAGAAAGCCTGTAATATTGAAACAGCGTCCGGTGTTCCCAATAAGACAAAAGTAGGAAAGATAACCAGAGAACAGTTAGTTGAAATAGCAAATCACAAAATGCCCGACCTTAATGCCGCTAATTTGGAGACTGCAGTAAGCATGATAGCAGGAACCGCCAGAAGCATGGGGATAGAGGTTGCAAATTAAATTATCCCTAAGGTGGGAGGAAAAATCCGATTTTACCACTAATTCAGGAGGAAAACTATGAAACACGGAAAAAAATATAACGAAAGCGCAAAATCTTATAATCAATCTGATTCCTATGATTCAAAGGAAGCTATCGAAATATGCGTTAAAACCGCTAAAGCTTCTTTTGATGAAACCATCGAGCTTCACGTGAGACTCGGCGTTGATTCCAGACATGCTGATCAGCAAGTCAGAGGGGCACTTGTCCTTCCAAACGGAACAGGTAAAAAAGTTAAAGTTTTAGCTATATGCAAGGGCGATAATGAAAAATTAGCTCAGGAAGCCGGCGCAGATTTTGTCGGTGCAGAAGAAATGGCACATAAAATTCAAAGCGAAAATTGGATGGATTTTGATGTCCTTATCACCACACCTGACATGATGGGAGTCGTAGGAAGACTTGGTAAAATCCTCGGACCCAGAGGTCTTATGCCGAACCCTAAAGCAGGAACAGTAACAACTGACATTGCTAAAGCCATTAAAGAAGCAAAAGCAGGTAAGATTGAGTATCGTTTGGACAAAACAAATATTATTCACTGCCCAATAGGAAAAGCTTCATTTGGTCCTGAGAAACTCTTTGAGAACTTTGATGCTCTCATCACCGCAATAGTAAAAGCAAAACCGGAAGCAAGTAAAGGACAATATATAAAATCTTGCGTGGTTTCTTCAACTATGGGACCGGGAGTTAAAATCAACTCCAGTAAGCTCGAAAACATCTAGTTGACAAATTTTCAATTTTAGTTTAAAATTTAATTACTGATTTTCCCAAGACAGCGAGTGCTCCTAAAGCTCAATTGCTCGCCGAGGAAGGTAACGGAATTTAAAAATTAATATTTTTAGTTGATATTTATAGATTAAAATTATGATTTTTCCGACTTTTCTTCTTGTCTTAGGATGATTTGGAAAGTCGGTGATTTTTATTGAATTTTTTGGAGGTGAGTGAATTGCCAAGCGCCAAAGTTTTAGAACAAAAGAAAGCAGTTGTAGCTGAAATGGCTGAAAAACTGAAATCTTCATGTGCAGGAGTTTTGGTAAGCTATCAAGGAATCAATGTTTCTGATGACACACAACTCAGAAAAGAGTTACGTGAATCCGGCGTAGACTACATGGTAGCAAAAAACACCCTTTTAAAAAGAGCTGCAAAAACAGCAGGAATTGAAGGACTTGACCCCTCTTTAGAAGGTTCCACAGCTATAGCTATAAGTAAAGACGACTATGTAGCAGCTTCCAGAATACTTTGCAAATTTGCTTCTGACCATGATTTCTTTAAAGTTAAATCCGGATTTATCGATGGAAACGTAATTGATTCCAAAGAAGTATCGAATTTAGCAAAACTTCCGTCCAGAGAAGTATTGGTTGCTCAAGTATTACGTGGATTCAACGCTCCTATTTCCGGATTTGCAACTGTGCTTAACGGAACTCTTAAAGGTCTCGTAGTTGCACTTAACGAGATTGCAAAAAAACAAAGTGCATAAATTAAAGTTTAAATGTATTAATTGTGGAGGTAAATAATAATGTCAGAAAAAGTAACAAAATTAATCGAAGAAGTAAAATCATTAACAGTTTTAGAACTTAGCGAACTCGTAAAAGCTCTTGAAGAAGAATTCGGAGTATCAGCAGCAGCTCCTGTAGCAGTTGCAGCAGCTCCTGTAGCAGGCGGAGCACCAGCAGCCGAAGAAAAAACTGAATTTGACGTAATCTTAAAATCAGCAGGAGACAACAAAATTAAAGTTGTTAAAGCTGTAAAAGATATTACCGGTCTCGGACTCAAAGAAGCTAAAGCTATCGTTGACGGAGCTCCTAAAGCAGTAAAAGAAAAAGTTGCTAAAGATTCCGCAGAAGACATCAAAAAACAACTCGAAGAACTCGGAGCAGAAGTAGAAGTAAAATAGTTTTCTAATTTTATCCATCAGAGCTTACATAGTTTTATGTAGGCTCTTTTATCTTTTAATTTAAAAAGGAGTATTTATTATGCTGTATCCAAAAAGAAAAATCCGATTATTATCTTTAATACTTTCAACCGGGTTTTTAATAAACAACTTCTGTGCATTTGCTACTTCACCGGAAAAAGCCGGATTTTTTAATCCAAATATACACGATCCATTACATACACTTCCAACTCCAGAAAAACCAAATCCAATTAGAAGAGTTAAAAAATCGGAATCTACATCTCCAATATTTAAAACTTTTTTATCTCCTCAACGTTCTTCCATATATCCATATGTTTCACCTCGCGTATATTCGGATTTTGCTCCAATTAAAATGGAAGCTGTAAAAACAATTGATGAAGCCACAGATCAAAAAATTGACAAAATCACGTCTTTAATAGTCGAAAGATTAGACTGTAATGAACCGGAATACATTAGAGATTATACTAAAAGATTACTCCTTCACGTTTATAAAAATCACGAAGCTAGTGAAGAAATTATCCTTATAGCAGCTATATACTGGAATAGAATAGATTCTGATTTTTTATTCAATATTTTGAGACGAGATGAAAAATCATATGCTTATACTATGGCATCTTTACTGTGTATTGCTGATAAATTTGCCGGAAGTGACACATACTTTCCAACAGCTAAATATTGGTCAAAAATGTGTAGCACAGACTTAGATAAAGTTATAGAATATGAAAGAGACCTATGCATACACTTTAATTTTAGTTTATCCATACCTACAGAAGAATACCAACTATATAAAACACTTTTAGCGTAACAAAAATCCATCGGTATAACCGGTGGACATTTATTTATGATTTTAATTTTTCCATGTATTCTTCAAGTTCAGCTTTTATAACTGTAACTCTTGGTCCAAATACAACTTGAACTCCTTTTCCCTTTTTCATCACTCCTGCACATCCGCTTTTCTTTAAGGTATTCTCATTTACTTTTTCTAAATCTTCTACTTCTATTCTTAAACGAGTTGCACAACAATCCAAATTTTTAATATTCTCTATACCGCCTATGCCTTCTATTATGTACTCGGAAGCGTCCTCAGTTTTTGTTGCTTCATAATCTTTTTTGGTATAAAGCTTAGATTCCATCTCTTCCTCTTCTCTACCCGGAGTTATCAAACCAAATTTCTTAATTGCAAATTTGAAAAGGAAATAGTAAACAGCAGCGTAAAACAAACCTACAGGAATGATATATACCCAATTTGTTTTTGAATTTCCCTGCAACACCCCAAAGAGCAACAGATCTATTATTCCCCCAGAAAAAGTCATTCCTACTGCTACTTTGAGCAAATGCATGAGCATAAAAGATAATCCAGCAAAAACACAATGTACAGCGTAAAGAATAGGTGCTACAAATAAGAACGTAAATTCAATAGGTTCAGTTATACCTGTTATCATTGATGTAAGAGCTGCCGAAAGCAACAGTCCACCTATAACTTTCTTCTTTGAAAGTTTAGCTGTATCGTACATTGCCAAAGCGGCAGCCGGAAGTCCAAATATCATAAAAGGAAATTTACCGGTCATAAATTTTGCCGCATCAACATTAAAATGTTCAACTGAAGATGAAGCAAGTTCAGCGAAAAAAATATTCTGAGCACCGGATACATAATTTCCGTCAATTAAAGCTGTTCCTCCAAGAGGAGTATACCAAAAAGGTGTATAGAAAACGTGGTGCAATCCAAAAGGAATAAGAGCTCTTTCTATAAGTCCATAAATAAAAGTTCCAAAATATTTTGAAGCTATAACAAGGTTACCCAGTCCATGCATTCCCATTTGAACGTAAGGCCATATAAAAAACATCAAAGTTC
>CAKUZC010000083.1 GCA_934718145.1 uncultured Eubacteriales bacterium
GTATATAGTTAGACGTATATCCTTCATAAAAACCATTTTTGTCAATTGTTTCATATAAAACATAGTCAAAGTCATTCAAGAATTTATTTAATACAATTTTACTGCATTTTTCAGATTTTTCAATTACCTTTTTGACTCTTTCTGATTTAACATTTCCATTTATCTGATTTTTCATAGAAAAAGCAAGCGTACCCGGTCTGGGAGAATAAGGAAAAACATGAACTTTTAAAAATTGTGCTTCATCTATGATTCTAAGGGTATCTTCAAAATCTTCATCAGTCTCACCTGGAAATCCGACCATTATGTCTGTTGTGAACACAGCATTTTTAAATTTTGTATCCAATTTTCTTATAACTTCAAGATATTCATTTCTGTCATAACGTCTTCTCATATTCTTTAAAATTTTATCCGAACCGCTCTGTAAAGATAAATGAAATTGAGGACAAAGCTTCGGTTCATCAGAAAGTTTATTTATCAAATCATCAGTCATCAAATCAGGTTCAAGTGAACCTAAACGAATTCTTTCAACACCCGGTATTTTGGATATTGTGCTAACCGCATCAAAAAGGTCATAACCCAAATCCATACCGTAAGAAGAAAGATTTATCCCAACTAAAACAACTTCTTTATAGTTGTTCTCGGCCATAATTTCAACGTCTTTTTTTATTTCATCTAAAGGTTTTGAACGAACTCTTCCGCGAGCGTAAGGTATAATACAATAACTGCAAAATCTATTACATCCGTCTTGAATCTTTAAAAATGCCCTACAACGATCCTGTAAATGATTTATAGCAACCTTTTCAAATTTAACTATATTCTTTATAGAATCTATTTTTACTATACGTTTATGCTCTTCTAAATAGTCATTTAGAATTTTAGGAATAAAAGCTTTATCTGAATTACCTACAATTATATCTACACTTTCCATACTTTTTGCCAAATCTGGTTCGGCCTGAGGCATACACCCGGTGAGAATTAAAATACAGTCCCTATTGATTCTTTTTATGCGGTTAATCATCTGACGAAGTTTACGATCACTTTCACCGGTTACGGTACATGAATTTATTATAACTACTTTTGCTCTGTCATACTCAGGAACAAAGTGAAAATTTGACTGTGTCATAGATTTTCGTATATTTTCCGACTCACACTGATTAACCTTACACCCAAATGTAATAATATTAAATGTCATATAAAATTCCTCAAAATTATAAAAAATGTATAAATCCCGATTTTAAAGTGCATAATTACACGAACGTATTTTATCGTATAAAAAACAAAAATGCAAACCAAATTCCAAAAAATCCAGTTTGCATAAAAATCAAATAAATCTCAAAATAGATCTACTTTTTACGATCCTCAAAATTAAAATTCAATTATTCATCAGAATCACTGGAATCACCAGAACTATTAGAGCTATTCAGATCATCAAGTTCAATTTCTGAATTCTTAGATTCAGAGCCCGATTTGAACACCTTATTATATATTCTTTGGAATGGCCCGTTATCTGTTTCTACCCATCTACCAAGTTTTTTACTATAATATACTCTTTTACCATTCTCAAACTTATAATCCAGCTGTTCACTGGAACCACTAGAACTATCAGAATTATTCAGATCATCAAGTTCAATTTCTGAATTCTTAGATTCAGAGCCCGGTTTGAATACCTTATTATATATTCTTTGGAATGGCCCATTATCTGTTTCTACCCATCTACCAAGTTTTTTACTATAGTATACTCTTTTACCATCATTGAATTTAAAATTTCCATGTTCATTGGAATTATTAAAACTATTCCGGGCATTAGGTTCAAATCGTTTCTTAGGCGATTTTTTAGACTCATTCTTTTCATCATCAGCGTCGAATCCTGTTTGCTGTGATTCATCAAATTCAACTGCCGGAATTAAAGATCTTAAAGCTAATTCTTCGGTTTCTTTCTCTACACTATTGTGACGCTGTTTAGGTAATTTATCAGTTTCATCTTTTTCAATATTTCTGGTATTTTCAGATTTTGTTTTATCTGATTCATCAAGTTTCATCACCGGATCCCGATCTTGAAATTTAGAATCTAATTCTTTAGTTTTTTTTTTAGGCATTTCAGAGCGTTTTCCGGACATTTTATTGCGTTCATCTTTTTCAGTATCAGTGTCGGATTCAGTTTCTGAACTTTCAGAGCTGGAACCAGATTCAGATTCCAATTCTCTAGGATTTCTACTCAAATCACCATGCATTTGTCTATGTGTTGGAATACTATTAACTCCGGAACCTAATTTTTTAATAGCCTCATTTAAGCTGTCATACAACTGTCCAACCTTTCCGGCATTACTATCATCATTAATTTTACAATGCAATACTTCAAGAACCTTATCCAAATTATTACATGTTCGTTTAACTGCTTCAACCATTTCAACACTATTAAAATCATTAGTTTTAGCTAGAACTACATTTAAATTATCACATGTTTTTTTAATTTTTTTAGCCATTTCATCTCCATCAGGGCCATTAATTCTGTGATCCACTCCTTCGAGAACCTTATTTAAATTATCACAGGTTTGTTTAATCGTTTTAAACATTTCACTACTATTAGTTAAATTACCACTCAACGGAGAGCTTAATTCGTTACTCATTTCATTTGCAATATTAAAAATTCCTTGTGCTAAATTATCCACAATATTTGAATTTAAATTCTTTTCAGGCACTAAATTATTAGTACTAACATTAGGATTATTATTTACAGGAACTGCAGGTTTTGGTTCATTACTTTTACCAAATTTTTTAACTAAAAAAGCCGTACCTCCTATAGCAGTTAATAGTGTGATTCCTCCCCCTATAATCAACTTAAAATGCCTTTTAAAAAAGCTATCCGTCGACTCAGACTGACTTATCAAATCATTAACTTTCGAGACTGCATCATTATCCACAGCTTTGACATTCATGGGAATATTCAACGCAAGTACAGAAAGCAAAACAGAAGAAGTTTTCATTCCTAATTTTTTTAATTTACTCAACACAATTTCTTTAAACATACCAATATCAACCATCATATAAACTCCTATAATAAAAAATTTAGCTTCCCTAAACGAGAAGCTCTACCAGCCGAGCTAAACGCTCCAACTGACTATATTATACCACATAAAAGACAAAAATGCAAACTAAATTTCCAAAAAAATCCAGTTTACATAAGACCTAACTTTATTCAATAAATAGCTTTGAAAATATTAAAATTTATTCGCTTCAGAAAAAGGCATATTACTTATTCTCTATTCCGCAAATCCACCCGGATAAGGAACAGTAACATAGAAGGTATGTGCAAATATCAATCATCACACAAATCTCTATAACAAAAAATTTAGCCTCCCTAGACAGGAAGCTTTTGGTGGACGTTAACGGACTTGAACCGCTGACCCTTCGCACGTCAAGCGAATGCTCTACCAGCTGAGCTAAACGTCCTTACTTATTTTATTATATTACATAAAAAATAAAAATGCAAACCAAATTCCAAAAAAATCCGGTCTGCATAAAATTTAATTTAATTTTCACACTAAATTGTTTTAATAATATTAAAATTACTTACCTTTTACTTCGTTTACTTCAGAAAAAGGTTTATCACTTACACTCCATTCACTAGGTCCGCCCGATTAAGGAGCGACAGATGAAGAATCAGATGATTCATTATTATTGGATTTTTTTAAAACACTTCTGAAATCCATTTGATTTACTTCCTGTTTTGGCTTTTCTCTAGCAATCATATCTCCAATAGACTCACCTTTTTTTGCCACCCGATTAAGTTTTTTACCAAACAGTGTACCTCCGTTTTCATCTTTTGCTTCTGAAGTCTGTGCTGTTTGTGGTCCAGCGGTTTTTCTAAGAAAATTCCTTCGTTTTGCCATTTCTGAAGCAAAATCGCCAATTGAATGAGTAGGAGTTTCTTCCTTTTTATCACCTTTTTTATCGCCTTTTCCAGAAGGATTACCCGCAGGTGTTCTGCCTGTTCCGCCACCTGTACCCTTTTTATCTGCCTCGAATCTTGGTGCAGACATATCGTTATTTTCAGTTTCCCTAAGGTCTATTCCTTTGTGGATCGAATCTAGAAAGGAGCCTCTACCGGCTGGAGGATTTGGTAAAGGATTAGGTGCTCCGCCTCCCGGTGGTGGCGGTGGTGGCGGTGGAGGAGGTGGTGGAGGTGGTATGGGTATATTCCCTCCTCCGGGCACTTGATCTGGATTTTTCGCTCCCGGTGATGTAGAATTGCCGTTTACTTGTGAAGCAGTATTTTGTCCTTTATCCTTTTCTTTATCTGTATTGTTTTTATTTTTATAATTATTATATCCTTTTACCGCAAGACCGGCTCCTACTGCAGTTACTACTGCAGCGCCAAGTCCTATTGCAATTTTTTTAGAATATCTCTTTAAAGTACTTCCAACTCGACTAAATCCCTTATCAGAAGCTGCTTGAGCTCCATTATCACTTCTATTAGTCTGCTGAATTGCGCTACCATTTACCGTATTCATCTCGGCAGCACCTACCATTGTATGCATTCCCGGTAATAAAGTCAGTGCAGAAAGTGCAACAGGAGCAATCTTCCTTTTAACATCATCAAGACTCAGTCCCCCTGCTATTCCCAAATTCTCGTCACTTAAATGTTCTACCGGCCCACTTCCCGACATCCGTACATATTCTTCCAGCATTTCGGCAACGTATTCATCAAATTCTTCTACAGTAATACTGTCATCTTTGGCAAGAAAGAATTCGTACATTTCTTCAATTGTTTCTTTGCTTAAAAATTCTTTTACCTCTGCTTCATTGGAAATTATTTCATTAAATATTTCACTTACTTTTCCCATATCTAACACTCCTTTATTTTGGTTTAGTATCAACTTTACATTCTATTCTGTGAAAAAAATCCTCCAGTCCCCCCTTGCTCTTTACT
>CAKUZC010000084.1 GCA_934718145.1 uncultured Eubacteriales bacterium
ATCTTTGTTATCAGTTGTGATTTCTTCAATACGCTCTCTTCAAATTCTTTCTGTATATTTACAGCCTCATCTTCCAATGTCGACATTTCATCATGAAATGCCCGTACCATTTTTTGTTTCTGTTCTTCTAAAATTTCTATTTGTTTTTTCATAAGCACCGGTATGCTTGCGTCTACTTCGCTGACACTTGAGGAAATTGTTTCACTTGAAATCTGTTTATCATAAGCATCATACATTATTATAGGAAGCTTTAACGTTATTGGAGAACTTATTTCTCCCGGAATATTACTTAAAACTTTTACTTTTTTTATCTTAGAAATTTCTGTTTCAGGACCGGACAAAGTAACTTTAGGAGAAGAAAGGACTGTACTTCCTACAAAATATCCAGATTTGGGAGTAAAATTTATTTCAGGTTCAATGTTAAATTCAGTTTCTCTATATCTGTCAACCATAACCGTTACTACAGACGGTTTTACATCAGATACGATCTCATAATCTTTTAAGAGTCCAACTTTTTTTGCTGAAAGTTCTAATGTATAATTTCCCGGAGACATTATGGTTCCCGCAGCAAGAGAAGCGGAAATTTGTATATTATCTTTTGTAACTTGTCCTATTACAAGGCGATTTCCAGCAATCTCAACTCTCGCTTTTAAATCATGACTGCTAAAAATCTTTAATCCGTCTTGAATTGCACTATTTGAAAGCTGAATGTCAACAGGAATATCTGAAATTGTTACAGGTACACTTTCTGTTCCGCTAGAATATACAATTATCCATATTATTAAAGATAACAATACAGAAAAAGCAGCTACGAACTTATTGTTATAAAACAATCTGCCTAAATTTATCTTTTTTATCTTTTCTCGAATATGGTTAAGTCTTAAATTAATCATTCTTTCCCGCCTTCCTAAAGGAAGAAATTATGTTCTTATACCGTTTTTTAGCTCTGTAATCAATCAAAAGTTTTTTTAAATCCTGTTTAAAAAATTCTATACTTTCATATGTTTTAAGCGTACCGTTCACAGCTATTGAAACTTTTCCGGTTTCTTCAGAAACAACAACCGCAACTGCATCGGAATTTTCGCTTACTCCTACCGCAGCTCTGTGTCTAGTCCCTAATTCTCTGCGAAGTCTATCACTTTTAGTAAGAGGCAAAATACAACCACCGGCATACAATATTCCGTCTCTTATTATAAGCGCTCCATCGTGCAAAGGTGCCTTATTAAAAAATATATTGCATATCAAAGGAACAGACGGTTTAGATTTGATTACAGTACCGGTATCAATTATATCTCCTAATTTAGTCTTTCTCTCAAAAACAATTAACGCTCCCATTTTTTCATCACAAAGTGACACAACCGAATCCGATGTTACAGATATTAAATCTTTATAAGTTTTTGTATAGTCATCCTCATCTGCATTTGCATTTCTAAAAGAACAATATTCTCTTATATCACTTCTGCCAAGTTGTTCAAGCGCTCTCCTTAATTCAGGTTGAAATACTATCAAGAGAGCAAAAATGCTAAATTGGAAAAAATTGTTAAGTATGGTACTCAGTACCCTAAAATGAAGTTGACAAGATAAAAAATATGCTATAAGTATGATAACTATTCCTTTTACCAACTGCCCGGCTCTTGATTCTCTCACAATTTTTATAAGATGGTAAATTAAGAAAGCCACTATCGAAATATCTATAATATCATATACATTGAACGTTCTTATAAGACTTTGAAAAGCCAAACCGATTCCCGAAAAACAGCTCATGCTTTACCTCTTCTCACTAAAGCTTTAATAAAACAAGTATTAACTCAACTTTTATGCTTAAATTAATTTAAAAACATAATTTTTTTCAAGTTAATACTTTAATTTTAACATATTTAATTTTACTTGCAAGAAAGATTATTTGGGCTTTATTGTTCGTATCACTTCTATCAATTTATCTATTTCAAATTTTGTATTAAAAACCGAAGGACTTACTCTTACGACGCCTATTTCAGAAGTTCCTCCAAATTCGTGAGCAGATGGTGCACATTGAAGTCCTGTTCTTACTTCTATTCCATTTTTATCTAGAATCTTTCCAACTTCATCACTTATATATCCACGAATATTAAAGCTAAGAAGAGGAACAAAAAAGTCGGGTTCCGGTCTTGGCATATAAAGTTCTACTCCCGGGATGTTTTTTAATTTGTCATACAGATATAAAATTAATTTAGACTCATGATTTGAAATATTTTCTACACCTTTACTTATAACAAAATCAATACCTGCTCTAAGTCCTGAAATACCGCTCATATTAGGTGTACCACTTTCGAATTTTTGAGGCATTTCTTTTGGTTGGCAAAGTTTCATAGAATCTGTTCCGGTGCCACCTTCAATTATAGTGTCAAGCTTATCAAAGCTTTTTGCTATGAGAATTCCTGTACCCATCGGACCATAAAGACCTTTATGACCGGCAAAACAAATAAAATCCGCCCCAAGCATTTCAACGTCTATAGGAACTAACCCTCCTGATTGCGCACCGTCTATAAGTACCGGTATTCCGTATACCTTAGCCAAAGCAATAATTCGGCTTATCGGAAGTTTTATTCCCCAAACATTAGAAGCATGAGTACATACAATAAGCGAGGTTTTGGAATTAATACTTTGTCTGAAAGAATCCAAAGTTTTATCGTTATCTCCCGGATAAACATTAGCTTTGGTGTAAGTTATAATTCCGTCTTTTTCCAATTTATTTAAAGGGCGCATAACAGCATTATGTTCTATACAAGAAGTAACAACATGGTCTCCGGGTTTTAAAATTCCCTTGATTACCATATTTATGGCCTGCGTACAATTAAGAGTAAATGCTATATTTGAAAACTCTTTTACTCCAAACAGCTTTGCAACACTTTTTCTACATTTCTCAACTTCTTCACCTGATTTTCGAGACATCGTATGTCCGCTTCTTCCCGGATTCGCTCCATAACTTTTTATACCGTTTGAGACCGCACTGTAAACTGTTAAAGGTTTAGGATATGTTGTTGCTGAATTATCGAGATATATCACGTATTTACCTCCTATCTTTTATAAAAATTATTATAATTTTAGATATTTATTTTTTAAAATGAAGAAAACATAAAGAAATTTTGATTACAATATGTCCGCTTCACTTACATAATATGAAAGCACAAAACAAAATGATAAAGACCCATACCGAAAATAGTACAGGTCTAAAATTTATTGAGTAATTTAATAAATTAAACAAACGCAGTGTGCTGATATACCTTCTCTTCTTCCTGTAAAACCCAATGATTCTTCAGTAGTAGCTTTTACGTTTACATTGTCTAATTCAATTTCACATGCATTAGATATATTTTCTCTCATGTAAGCAATGTATGGACTTAACTTAGGAAATTGAGCTATTATCGTTGCGTCTATATTTTGAATTTTATAATTATTTTTTTTCAATATACTTAAAACTGTTTTAAGCAATTCAAGACTATTTGAATTTTTATACATCGGATCACTATCAGGAAAATACTTTCCTATATCACCCAAAGCTGCTGCTCCTAAAAGAGAATCCATGATTGCATGAATCAAAACATCTGCATCAGAGTGTCCTAAAAGCCCAACATTACTTTCAATTTTAACTCCACCTAAAATCAACGGTCGACCAACAACCAATTTATGAACATCATATCCATGGCCTATTCTCATATCGACAACCTCTACTTTATTCCAAATAATTGAATTGCATTATTTTTAGTTGTCTCAAGTACGTCTTTAAGACTTATATTTTTAATTTCAGCAACTTTTTGTGCTGTATATTCAATGTAAGGTGATATACATCTTTTTCCTCGAAGAGGAGTTGGAGCCAAATAAGGAGCGTCTGTTTCAAGAACAATGGACGACATAGGTACATTTTTTACAACTTCAACAATACTTTTAGCATTTTTGAATGTAACAACTCCTCCTATTCCCAAAGACATACCGATTTTTAGTATTTCCCTAGCCATTTCCAAACTGCCGGAAAAACAATGAACTACACCTTGTGGTTTATATTTTTTTAAAATTTCCAAAGTATCTCCATGTGCATCTCTATCATGAACAATAACCGGTAAATTGTGCTCGAGTGCAACTTTTATTTGCTCTTCAAATACCTCTTTCTGAATGTCTTTATTATCGGAGTTAAAATGATAATCGAGACCTATTTCTCCCACCGCAACAACTTTTTCATTATTTATTAAATTTTCGAGATGAGATACTAAAAAATTTAAATCTACCTTTTCATTATTCAAATATTCAGGGTGAAATCCTACGGCGGCATAAATGTAGGGATATTTTTTTGAAAGTTCCACAGCTTTTTGAGAAGATTCAATGTTTCCTCCATTGTCAATAACTGCAAATATATTTTGACTTGGAAGAGATTTCAAAACCTCTTCTCTATCGTCATCAAATGCTTCGTCATTGTAATGTGAATGAGTATCAAATATTTCGTTATTCATCTTATGACCTCTTATCGTATTTCACTTCCGGGCTTAACTCCATCAATAAAAATGACTTTTACATCGTTTTCCGAACATGAAGCAGCCAATATCATTCCTTGACTTTCAGTTCCGCATAACTTTGCAGGTTTTAAGTTGGAGACTAATATCACTGTTTTTCCGATCAATTCATCTGGTTTGTAATAAGGAGATATTCCCGAAACAACAACACGTTCCCCTTTTCCATCATTTACCGTAAGTTTTAGAAGTTTTTTGGATTTTTTAATCGGCTCACATGATTTAATTTCGGCCGCCACCAATTTTATTTTTGCAAAGTCTTCTATATCCACGAGTTTTACAGTATTTGTTTCTTCAATGTTGTTTGATTCATCTTTTGGACCTATGAGTTTTTCAAGTTCTTGTATTTCTTTTTCA
>CAKUZC010000085.1 GCA_934718145.1 uncultured Eubacteriales bacterium
TCACAGTACAGGAAGTTTTTCAAAAAGCTCTTGAAAAGATAATGCAGCAAAAACTTGATATAAAAGGATGCAGCAGAACAGATACCGGAGTACATGCAAACATGTATGCAATAAGTTTTAAAGTTTTATCCCGCATGAAATGTGAAAATATAGTGAGTGCTCTTAACAGGTTCCTTCCACCGGACATGGCAGCAATAAAATCTTACGAAGTACCGCTAGATTTTCATGCCCGATATTCTTGTGTAGGTAAAGAATATATATATAAAATATGGAATAACAGGATTAGAAATCCCTTTTTAAACAATCGTGTTTTTCACTATTGGTATCCGCTTGATGAAAAATATCTTAATGATGCGGCAAAAATGTTTATTGGAAAACATAATTTTACAGCTTTTGCTACTCTTGATAAGCGAGAAACTAAAAATATGGTTAGAAATATTACGGAATTTGAAGTTTACAGAAATGGTGATATGGTAGAATTTAAAGTTAGGGCTGATGGTTTTTTATACAACATGGTTCGTATAATGTCCGGAACTCTTCTCAGAGTAGCACAAGGCAAAATAAAACCGGAAGATATCCCTTTAATAATCAAATCCCAAGATAGAAAAAATGCAGGCCCTACAGCACCACCTCAAGGTCTTTATTTAAATAAGGTATTTTATGAATAAAAAGGAGAAAAAATTTACATTGTAAATTTTAATAGAAAATGAAATTTAAAAATATAATCACAAATAACAGCACTATAAAAAAATATTTGGAACAAATAAAATTTTTCATAATTAAAATTAAAAATCTTATAAACAAAAATGAAGACAATAAAAATTTATTCAAAGATATAAAAAATATAAGTTTAATTCTTTTTTTGAGTTTTTTGTTTTTAATAACATGGGTAAACAGAGTTAAACTTTATCCTGAAAATGTTTTAATATGGGTAAAAAGTAAAACATGTTCATTTACAGGTTTTAAGAAAAACTTTCCATGTCAAATCGAAGGAGAAAAAGTCTCTTCTGAGAATTTTAAAATTTTTGACGGAAAAATTATGGTTTTAAGTGACAATTCTTTAACTGTAATGAATACCTTTGGTAATATAATACGAAACGAGAAACACAGTTTTAGTCATCCATGTTTGAAGTTGGGAAATGTTAGAAGTATTATTTATGACCGAGGAGGAAAGAATTTTAAAATAGAGAGTCTTTCTGAAAATCTTTATTCAGGTACATGTGAAAAAGATATAATTGCTTGTGCTGTTTCCGATAATGGAGTTTATGCAATAGTTAATCGTTCGGTAAGTCACTTGGCCGAAGTTAGAATATATAATAAAAGGTGTAAAGAAAAGTATTTCTACGCGTTTTCTGAGCATTATATATCAGATGTTTCTCTAAATTCTTCCGGAAATGAAGCTTCCTTGTGCGGGATAGAAGCCGAGAATGGAAATATAAACTCAGCTGTTTATGTACTGGATTTTAAATCTGAAAAGCCAAAATTTCAATTTAAGCTTGAAAATAATACTGTAACTCACATAGAATATGTGTCCGAAAATAATATAGTAGCAATTGGTGACAAATATATTTCCTTTATAAATTTAAAATCAAAAAGTATTAAAAATTACTCATATGATAATAAAATTTTGAAGTTTTATGATTTTAATAAAAACGACGGTATATGTTGTTGTTTTTCTTCGTCAGTAAATGAACCTGGAAATGATGAGGTAGTAATGCTTAATTTGGCGGGCAAAGAATTATTTAAAACAAAAACATCTGAAACTTTGTTGGGAATATCTCACAGAGGAAGCAAAACAGCTGCAATTACTTCAGATAAAATTATATTATTTAATTTTTCCGGTAAACTAGAGGGATACGTAAAAACCAAAAATCATGAAAATAAAATTATACTTTTACCACATTCTCAGGCATGTGTGTTGGGAGCGGGAAAAGTTGATAAAATAAAGCTTTCTCGTCTCAAGAAGGACACCAATCTTTCATAAATATTATTTTTGCTCCTTTTTCTTGAGCGAGTTTGGCTACATTTCCGTGGCAAGTAAAAATAATTGATTGAAATGAATTTTTTTTGTAATTTATTAAAAAATTTAAAATCTTTTCTAGTCGAATTTTATCGTATCGCATTAGAGAATCATCAATTATGATTGGAATACAATTATCGTTTGAAATAATTTCTGCTATGGCAACTCTCAATGAAAAATATGCTTGATCTATAGTACCACTGCTAAAATTTTCACAATTGTAGTTGTGCATGTTGTGCTCAATCGATATATCATATTTTTTTAAAATATTGAGTTTTTTATATTTTCCTCCGGTTAAGTATGAAAAAATTTCAGATGCTCTTGAATCCATTGAAGGGTTAAACAATTTTCTCATTTCTTCTGATGTTTCTTCTAAGGTACTTTTTGCCACTTCAAGACTTTTAAGATAAGATTCCATATTTTTGAGCTTATCTTTTTGCTCAATTAATTCTTTTTGAAGATTTTCTTTATTGTCAGGAAGGATTTTTATTTTTTTCTGAAGTTCTATACATTTATCTTCTAAATTGAGTGCACTTAAATAGTCCAATCTGGTTCTTAAATTATTTACGTCTTCCATATTATTGAGGATAGTATTTTGAGAATTATATTTAATTAGTTTTTCTATGTAAGCCTTTAATAGTTTCATATCCAAAAAATTTAGTTCTAGATTCTCTGATTTATTTTTTATTTTTTCATCTATAAGTTTATTTTTTTTACTTAAAATTATTACATTATCTAAAAAATCAAAAGCTTCTTTTATACATGTTACTTTTTTATCGTATTTTGAAATTTCTTTAATAAACTCTGATTCTTTACTTTTTAGATTTTCAATTTCATATTTATAGGAGTTGTAAGTATTTATTTTATTCTTGGATTTTTCAAAATTAATAAAATAATCTTCAATTGAATTACAATCTTTTTCGAAAATTATATCATCTATAACTTTAGTCTTTAAACAAAGCATATTTTCATAATTTACAAATATTTCTTTTAAATTCGCCTGCGTAAGAGCAATTTTATTTAAGGTGCTGTTTTTTTCACTTTCCAGTTCACTGATTTGTGAGAATAAAAGATTAAATTTTTCTTTCTCTAAACCAACAATTTTACGATTTTTAATATAATAAACTCCGAATATAAGTATATTAAGAAAAATCAAAACAGTTATTCCGATCATAGAAGAAGATTTACAAAATAAGAAATTACAGCACAAAATAGCCAAAGTATTTATAAAAATTATTAAAGCAATAAATCCTTTATTTGTTAATACGTTGCAGTTGTTAGAATTATTTTTTGTGTTTTCTAAACAATTTCTTTTATTTTCTATGTCTTTGTTTATCTCAACTATTTTTTTACGCAGTTCTTTACTCTTTTCTAACCATTCGGAAACTATTTCCATGTCTTTAAAGTTAGGTTTGTTTTCGATGTTTTCAAATTCGTCAAAATCAGAGTCGAGTTTGAAATTTATCAAAATTTTATTTAATTGACTTTTTTTGTATTCTATTTCATTTTTTTCTTTAATTAAATTTTTTAATATAATGATTTCTTCTTCGGAAATATCAGCAAAGTCATTTTCCAAACTATCATTGATCTTTCTTATTTCTTCCAATTTAAGCGAAATATTCTTTATAATTTCTCTATCAGCATTAAATTTTTCTATAATTTCATCTTTTTCTACTATTTCAGAAAAACTTAAAATTTTATCTTTTTCATCTAGTAATCTTTTAATTTCAATTGCAATATGTACTTTTTTTAAACTTTGAAATTTTTCTATTTTAGATGTCAAAGCTTTTTTTTCATCCAATAATTTTTTTGTTTCCAAAAATTTTTTTTCAATTTCACAATTGCTGTTTTTTATTAAGTCTAAATTTGCAATTTTTTGATTTATTTCACTTATATTCAATTTTGTATCAAATATTTTTCCGCCGTTCCCTCTTAACCATTTTAAGTTTCTCATTGCATTTTCTATATTTTTAAGCGCAGTTCCTTCAGAAACATCTTCTTCACCCGTGGAAGAAAGGTTGGACAAAATTTTGTCTGCAATACTATCTTTGGAATTGTTTTTAGAATCTTCAAAATCTGAACGTCCTACATTACTGATATAACTGCTTCTTTCAAAACTTCTGGCATCTATTTTAAAAAAATATTCTCCGATTTCCTGTTTTTTTCCAAGATTTATAAGTTCTCCTGTGGATAAATTCTTTACTGATATTTTATCATGAACAGAAGAGTTTAATCCAAGTTCTTTTTGTATTCGATATAAATTGCCCATATGGAAAAATTCAAGTGAACCACTGATTTTTTTACCTGACCAAGGTGAATATTTTTTACGCAGTTCTTTATCTTTTGAGCTAAATCTTTCCTTTGAATATCTGGTATAAAACATTATTTTTATAAATTCCATCAAAGTTGACTTGCCGGACTCATTGGGACCATAAAAAACATACATTCCTTTGTCTAAATTTACTCTAATTTTTTCAAGCTTTCCAAAAGCATTAATTTCTATTTTCTTAATTATCACTGTACTTCACTTCCTCCTGAAAAGCCCTTAAACCTATCTTTAAAGCTTGTTTATTTACACTTTTTTCGTAATCGTCTTTTGAATTTTCAATTTTTAGCATCATTTTTTTTATAAATATACTTTTAAAATCATTTCTAAATTGTAGTTTATCCATGTCGACACGAGTTTCTGTATTGTCTGATACAGATGAAAAGAATACTCTGTCATTTATGTAAGTTTCTATTTTTAAAATATTAATGAAAAAATTTTCCGAAATTTCTCCCGATAAAACTATTTTATAAACATTATTGATATACTTTTCTTTATAATTTTTTTTAATTTCTCTTA
>CAKUZC010000086.1 GCA_934718145.1 uncultured Eubacteriales bacterium
AGTCAACATTTATTAAAAAATTTATGGATACATTGGTTATACCAAATATTCCTAATCAAAGTCAAAAAGAAAGAGCGGTAGATGAACTCCATCAATCCGCCGCAGGCCGAACAATAATGACAACCGAACCAAAATTTATACCGGAAGATGCGGTAGAAGTTAATATGGGCGGGAGTGCAAGTTTTAGTGCCAGAATGATAGATTGTGTCGGATATATAGTCCCCAGTGCTCTTGGATATATAGAAGACGATCAACCCAGAATGGTCATGACTCCGTGGTTTGATAAAGAAATACCATTTAATATGGCAGCAGAAATAGGAACAAAAAAAGTAATTACCGATCATTCAACAATAGGATTGGTGATTACAACAGACGGAAGTATCAGCGACATAGATAGAAATGAATATGAAGAAGCAGAGGAACGAGTAATAAAAGAACTCAAAGAAATTCAAAAACCCTTCATAGTTTTATTAAACAGCACACATCCTACAAATCCTGAGACTCAAAAGCTTTCTTCAAAACTCATCGAAAAATATCAAGTTCCCGTAATACCCATAAATTGTGCAGCAATTGATGAAAATGAAATTAAAAGAATACTTGCAGAAATACTTTTTGAATTCCCCATAAAAGAAATAAAAATAGATATTCCGGGATGGATAAATTCACTTGAAAAAGACCATTGGCTTAAAAGTTCAATTTACACTTGTATAAAAAATGCCTCGAAAGAAATAGAAAAAGTAAATGAAATACAGCAACTAATAAATGCCCTTGAAAACTGTGAATATATTACCGGTACTGAAATATCGGCAATAAATCTCGGAAACGGCAGCA
Organism: uncultured Eubacteriales bacterium; assembly: GCA_934718145.1. Lineage (GTDB taxonomy): Bacteria > Bacillota > Clostridia > Oscillospirales > Acutalibacteraceae > UMGS1491. Next base: position 832 of record CAKUZC010000086.1, read on the forward strand.
CAGACATAAAACTTTCTCTTAAACCAAATTTATTTTACAAAATAATGGGAGAAAAAACCGGAATAGAAATTCAAGATGAATGTGATTTAATGGATTCTATGATGGATTTGGCAAAACTTAAAGAAAAATACCAAAAAATAGCAGCAGCATATGATGATGTAGACGAAACCGGATATGGAATTGTAATGCCTTCAATGGAAGAACTCCACTTAGATGAACCGGAAATAATAAAACAAAACGGAAAATACGGCATACGTTTAAGGGCTTCAGCTCCATCTATTCACATGATGAAAACTCAAATCCAAACTGAAGTCACTCCTATAGTAGGTTCGGAACAACAATCTGAAGAGTTGGTAAGCTATCTCCTCAGAGAATTTGAAGAAAATCCTTCAAAAATTTGGGAATCCAATATATTCGGAAAATCTCTTCATGAACTTGTAAACGAAGGACTTCATAACAAACTTTACAGGATGCCTCCAGACGCAAGAGGAAAAATAAAAGAAACCATCGAACGCATAATAAACGAGGGTTGCAACGGTCTTATCTGTATAATTCTATAAAAACAAAACCATCCTTAAGGGGTGGTTTCTATTTTTTAACTGAAAAACACTCTAATAATCAAATTTTTATTATTTTTAATAAATTATATAATTTTTTATCGTAAAAACAGTTGACTATAATATGCAAATAAGCTTAAAATATAAATAGATGTTTATTTAATATAAAAATTTAATTGAAAGGTGTGTATTTATGAAAGTAAGTGAAATTTTATCTAGGAATTTAAGAAAAGCACATAAAAAATTATCAGAGATTGTACTTTATGAAAAAGGCGGAAAAATAAAATACAAAGATTTTAGTGTAAAATTTACCAATGAAAATGTAAATGACCCTATTAACTTTATTAAAGATACCGTTATGGGTTTCACTAGCCAAAATAATTGGAACAAGCATAAACTCGATATTAATCCTCTTTTTAAAAATGATGGAGTAATACAGCTACTGAATAAAAGTATATTTACTTCTGGCTCTACTACTACTAATGGTGAAATAAGTGAAAATTTTAAAAATATTACTGATGGAATCAACTTTAATAATATCAAACTTTATGAATATAAATTGAGAAATTATTTGAAAAAAAAGAAAAATGGTGGTAGGTGTGACAGACTAATAGATAAGGATAAAATTTTAGTTTGTTTGCTGCTTTTGAATCATATTAAAAATGATGAGGCCGCCAGTAAAAAAGTTAGTAAAAGTGGTGACCTATATAATGGCGAAAATGTACGTACAGACGACGGCGACACCTCCTCATATAGTCCAAGTGAAACCGGCTTTGGAGATGAAGACAGCTATGAAAAAGAAGAAAGAAAGGCATCTAGGAAAAAAGATGAACTTAAAACCACTCCTCCAGCTACTCCTCCGGCTAAGCGTGGCAAACGTAGTACTTTTACCGTTAGTTCATTCGACCTTGGGACAAATGAAGGAATAAGAGCTGCAAAAGTAGCATTAAGTAAACAAGATCTTTCATATGAAGAAGCACAAAAGCAAATGTCTATAATAACCGAAGCAAAAACCCAAGTTTCATTGAGATCTCAGTATTGGGAAAAAGTCAAAGATTCAAAAATAGCAACCGAAATCAAAGCTAGTGTAACGGAGAATAGAGAGACTATTTGTAGTTTATTTAAAGGAAAAGATCTAGAAACAGTAGATAGCTTTTTCACTGGTAAACCTGGACACGATGTTTCACTATGTTTTTTAGGCGCTGAAGGATATGGAAAGGAAGTTGATGGTTCCGGAGGATACGCCGAAAATATAGAAAATCGTGTAGGTAAAAGAAAAGCAAAATTGTGGAAAGGCGAAGACAAAAAACTGCATACATTAACATCTGCATCTGAAGATTCATTAACCGCCAGAGGAATTGTTGCAATATCGGAAACATTGAATGAAGTGAAAGAATTACAAAAAAACTTTAGAGATAAAAATATGTATATTGATAAAATTGATGCTAATTTCGTTAATAAGCTTGCCGATGAATTGCTAAAGTTATCCTCTTATCATTGTTGTAGTTTTGAAACACTAGGTAACGTGATAAAATCAGGTGGATTAAAAAGTTTATATGATCTCCAACATCCGTATTTTAATTTGAGTAAACCAGAATTTATACAAACTGTGTGGAACGAAACTAAGATAGATGATAGACAAAGGGAACAATTTAACGAATTCATTGACGAAATAATTAAAGAAAATAAAGAAAAAGAAATGGATTTAATATGCCACTATTACTATAAAATATATAAACATAACTTTAGTGCACTTGTTATAGCGGGTGTACCTATAGATTCTCTTAAATCAAAATCTAGAGATTTGGATGCATATCAAGCTGAGCCACCAAATCCCGATGAATTTGATACAACATATATACCATTATTTGCTTATCTTAAGTCGATAATAGAGAAAGGTGAAAAAGACAACCAACCCATAAATGAATGGAGAAAGCCTGAATCTGATTCTTCAGACGCTATTGGTGCTCAAAAAGATATAAAATTATTATCTTTTCAAACTGTATTCAGTATATTTGGTGGAAATCTGAAAGCAAATACAATATATGGCGGTCCAACAAATAAAGCAATAGTAAAAATACCAATAGGATGTTTATCCTATTTGACACCATATTCCGAAATATTTAATATAAACCAACAAGCATATCAAAGATTAGGCGAAAACTTCCCAAAAAATGTTACTATTGCAAACTCGGGTAATTATAATGGAGATGACAGAGCTCTAAACGGCATTATTCCCAAAAAATATTATTATGATAAGGAAAACAATTATGTAAAAGAACCCAAATCAAATAGATTAAGTATGAATAATAACGCATGTAGAGTGTCATTGGCACTAGACATGTCCTTCAAGTATGCAATACTTACTGGTAAAAATCCCTTTACAGCAAAAATAATTGATATTTTGAAAACTTACTATGAAGAAGTAGGTTCTCACGCGTGTATAGAAGGCCACTCTCCCAGTAATATACCTTTCGGAAGAGGAGGAATTGAAGAAATTCTCCTAATTGGAAATAAATCAAAAGACATGTTATCTACAGCCGACTTACTCCGAACAAAAGGAGTAAAATGTGCAATAATTGAAAAAGTGCCGCAAACATATAAAGAATTTATTGCAAGCTGGAAAAAATGTGAATAAATTATAAAAACAGCAGCTCACAATGAGTTGCTGCTAATATTTTAAAATAAAGTTTTAATGTTCAATCGAACAAGCACCGTGACAATCAGTATCAATTTTTCCGACTATCGGAGTAGGATCTATACCTTTTTTGGTATAGTAATCAGATAAAGCTGCTTTTATAGCTTGTTCGGCAAGAACCGAGCAATGAACTTTAACCGGCGGAAGTCCATCTAATGCTTCCATTACCGCTTTATTTGTGACTTTAAGAGCATCGTCTATACTTTTCCCCTTAACGAGCTCAGTAGCCATAGAACTTGTTGCTACGGCCGCCCCACATCCAAAAGTTTTAAATTTAACGTCAGTTATAATACCGTTTTCTATTTTGAGATACATCTTCATTATATCGCCACATTTTGGATTTCCAACTTCGCCTATTCCATCAGCGTTTTCAATCTCTCCAACATTTCTTGGATTTGCAAAGTGGTCCATTACTTTTTCGCTGTAATTCACTTAATTTTCAACTCCTCAGTTTTTAAATGTTTAAAACTATTTACTTTCCTTTATTATTCTTTCCCAAAGCGGAGACATATCCCGAAGCCTTTTCACTGCTTTGGAGACTTCTCCTATAACAAAATCGATTTCTTCATCTGTGTTTGATTCATCGAGCGAAAGTCTTAACGAACCATGGGCAATCTCATGGGGCAATCCAATTGCCAACAAAACATGACTTGGATCAAGAGAGCCTGAAGTGCACGCTGAACCGGAAGAAGCACATATTCCTGCCATATCAAGCAGTAAAAGCAAAGATTCGCCTTCAATTCCTTCAAAGCTTATATTGATG
>CAKUZC010000087.1 GCA_934718145.1 uncultured Eubacteriales bacterium
TGAAAGTAATAAATCTTTAAGTAAGAATAAAAAAATTAATTTTGAAATATATATTTTAACTTTTCTTCAAATTACCTTTTTATTAATTATACCATTTTGTGTATTTAAAGCTTTTCATCATGATTCTTTTCCTATCATTCAAATAATATGTGCTCAATCAACCATAAATACCATATCTTCATTTACGCCTTTTCCGGGTGCAGCAGGCACAGCGGAGAAAAGCTTCATGACTATATTTTCTATTTTTTTTACAATAACAGAAATCGGAAAAGCCATGTTACTTTCCCGATTTATAAGCTGCTATTTTACAATACTTATAGGAACCATATTTAGTAAAAAAATTATCAAAAACCAAAAAAACTAAATTTTTATATCTACCATTTCAAAATTTTCTTTTGGAGCGATATTTAAAAAAACATCTTTTCCCACCGATACTCCTTCTTTATTCAAGTAATATTTGCAAGTTTGTAAAGCTAATTCAGGAATATTATTGTTTGAACTAAGATGAGAAAGCAAAATATTCTTAGTTCCGTTATTGACCAAAAATGGCAAAAACTTAGCACTAGTTTCATTTGACAAATGACCTTTTTCCGATAAAATTCTTCTCTTTAAATAGTAAGGATACTTTCCGTTTTCAAGCATCATAACGTCATGATTTGATTCCAATAAAACTGTACGGCAACCTTTAAGTGAATTCTTAACTTCATCAGAGATATATCCCAAATCAGTACAAACTGCTACTTTTTCCCCTGTAATATCTGTAAATACATAACCAAATCCGCCACAGCAATCATGAGATATAGAAAAAGCTTCAACAGATACAAAACCCAAATCAGTATTTCTTTTATCTAAAATACTAAATGAAGTTTTTTCAGAAATCAAATCTTTTTTTATTAGTGCATCTAAAGTTTCTTTTGAAGTGTATAATTTCAAGTTATACTTCTTAATAAGCACTTTTAAGGCTGAAACATGATCGCTGTGTTCATGTGTAATAAAGACAGAGCTTATATTGCAAATAGAAATATTATTTCTTCTTAACATATTTTCCAGTTGCTTTGTACTCCTACCTGCATCTACCAAAATGCCATTTTTATTTGAAAACTCAATATAGTATGAATTACCACTGCTACCACTAAATAAAGGACAAACTCGCATCATAATTTTTTCACACTTTGACAATAAAAGAAAGAAAAATAAGTACTATTCATCACAAACCGGACACTTCAGTCTCTTTGCTTTCATAAGAAACTTTTTTAATATCAGCACCTAATTTTAAAAGCTTCTCAACTATGTCTTCATATCCTCTTTCGATATGTTGTATTTCTTCAATAACAGTCGTACCGGACGCAGCTAAACCGGCAATTACCAAAGCGGCACCTGCGCGCAAATCTGTAGCTTTTACTGGAGCTCCTTGAAGTTTCTTCACACCTTCTATAACTGCTAACTTACCGTCAACAGAAATTTTGGCTCCCATGCGATGTAATTCTTCTACATATTTAAATCTATTGTCCCAAACTGCTTCATTTACCATACTGGTTCCATCTACTGTAGCTAACAGAGTAGTTATTTGCGGTTGCATATCTGTAGGAAATCCCGGATGAGGCATAGTTTTAATATTGCATTTTTTCAAAGGTTCGTCGCAATAAACTCTTATAGAATCATTAAACTCTTCTAAATTTACGCCCATTTCTTCAAGTTTAGCGGTTATAGACTCCAAATGTTTCGGAATTACGTTCTCTATTACAACATCCCCCCTAGTAGCAGCAGCGGCAACCATATAAGTTCCGGCTTCAATCTGATCAGGAATAATTGAGTAAGTGACTCCCCTTAGAGTTTTTACACCGCGAATTTTTATTACATCGGTACCCGCTCCTATAATATCGGCACCCATACGATTTAAAAAGTTTGCCAGATCAACTATATGTGGTTCTTTTGCGGCATTTTCTATAACCGTAACTCCGTCTGCTTTTACAGCAGCAAGCATGATGTTTACAGTAGCTCCTACAGATACCACATCTAAATAAATATGTGTACCCACTAATTTATCGCACTTAACTTTAACCATTCCATTTTCAAGAGCATATTCTGCTCCTAAAGCAACAAATCCCTTCAAGTGTTGGTCAATAGGTCTAAGGCCAAAATTGCATCCTCCGGGCAAATAAACATATGCTTCGGAAAATTTTCCTAAGAGAACTCCCAAAAGATAACATGAAGCTCTCATATTTCTCATCAAATCACATGGTGCGGAAGATGATGACATCCTACGCGGATCAATTTCTATAGTATTCTTATTTATTAATTTTATCTTTGCACCCATGTCATTTAAAATCCTGCACATAAGCGTTATGTCTCTTATATTAGGAACGTTCTCAATTCTGCACACACCATCGGAAAGAGCTGCTGCCGGCAAAATTGCAACTGCTGCATTTTTTGCTCCGCTTATGGAGACTCTTCCTTTTAATTTTCGCCCTCCGGATATAACTATTTTATCCAAAGCGCCACACCTCTCATCTTTAATAGTTTGTAACTGTTTTTTTGAAGTATCATTTTTAATACTTACAAAATTTATTTTATCCATATATACATTCAAAAAGTTATAATTTTTAACAAAATCTACTTTATAATTTTCTGAAATATTATTTTCTTTTCAATTATACTCATCATCTTCATCATCATCGCTCTCTTTAGAAGAATTTGATGATGATTTTTCTTCATAACGATATGATTTAGACCTCTTTACATTATTCGATGAGGCATCAAAATCAACATCGTAAACACGATAAGGCATTCCATCTAAGTTTACGTTAACTGTCTTTTTACCTGTTGTTCCTTTTAAATATAAAGAATAAGTTCCATTATATGCCGGTACAACTTTTTTACTGTCTTCAAGAACTCCATTTACATAATAAGAAAGAGTTACTTCATGGCTTACAGTAGAAGGTAAATCTACGGTTATTTCCAAATTTTTTTCTCTTTTTACTCCGGAACTTACAGTAAGTTTAACTACAGAATCTTTTCCTACTTCAACACCGGGAAGAGGATCCATCGAAATGACTGTGTCTTTAGGTTTATCACTGCTTTCAGAATTAATGTTATCGGAAACTTTTAATCCCGATGAAACTAATTCATTTTTTGCAGCTGTTAACGACTTATTAAGTACATCCGGAACAGTTACTTTTTCTTCAGACGGTCCTTTACTTACATAAATTCTTACTGTTGAGTTTGAAGTAACTTTACTTCCTTCCTGTGGGTCAACATTGCAAACAATCCCTTGCGCGGTCTCGTTATCAACTACCATTAAAACTTCACTCTTCAAACCTGCATTGGAAATCTTGGACTTAGCTATATCCTCTGATAAACCTTTTACATTAGGAACAGTCGCTAAAACTCCTGAACTATTGACTTTCAGCGTAACTGTAGCTCCTTCTTTAATTTTTTTGGAATTAGGAGGAGGGTCTTGATCAATTACTATTCCTTCCTCCTTGGAAGAATCATAAACCGATTCGACTTTCCATACAAATTTATAATCGGGATTACTCTGAATATCTGAAAGTTTTGCACCTATAAAATTAGGTACATCGACGTCTTTTGCAGAACTTTTTCCACAAGAACCAAACATAGTTACAAAAATAAATATCATGGCAAAAATTCCGACTGCAATAGCTATTCCGCCTGCTATAAAACCGGCTTTCACTTGCTTTTTCTTTTCATCTTTAAGATTGTATTCATCGCCATAACTGGATTTACTTTTATCAACTCCACCTATATCATCAACGTATTTTGTGGGATTATCATCGACAAAGTATTTATAGTTAAACTTTTCTTCAGGATTTTCTTGAATTTTTTCTATGTCCTTTTCCATTTCTTCAGCCGATGTATATCTAGCTGAGGGGATTTTTTCCATAGCGTGTAGGGTTATCTGTTCAAGTCCTTCAGGAATGTCTGGGTTTATTTCACGCAAAGGTTTAGGCTTGGCCTGCATTTGCATTATCGCAACAGAAACAGCATTATCAGCTTCAAAAGGGAGTCTTCCAGTTAACATTTCATATAGCATTACACCTACCGAATAAATGTCTGCTTTTTCGTCTATAACACCACCTTTCGCTTGTTCTGGAGAAATGTAATGTACTGAACCTATAGCTCTGTCAGTCATTGTTTGAGTTTCGTTTCTTGAAAATCTTGCTATTCCAAAATCAGTCACCTTAATCGTACCATCTTTAAGAAGCATTATGTTTTGAGGTTTTATATCTCTATGAATTACACCCTTTCCGTGAGCATGCATTAACGCAGACAATATTTGTCTGACAAAATATATAGCATCTTTCCAACCTATAATCTTTTGTTGAGATATATACTCTTTTAAAGTTATACCATCAATATATTCCATAACTATATATTGAATTTTGGTGCCAAAACTCACATCATATACCTTAACAATATTTGGATGCGATAAAACTGCTATAGCTTTTGATTCATTTTTAAATCTTCGAATAAATTCTTTATTACCTAAAAATTCATCTTTTAAAATTTTTATGGCTACAATTTTATCCTCCACGACGTCATAAGCTCTATAAACTACCGCCATGCCGCCTACTCCGATAAGTTCTTGTATTTCATATCTGGCATCTAACCTTTTCCCGGTATATTTATCCAATTCTTTCTCCCCTATCAAAATTAATTTTATAGGACCTTATTTCTAAATTTTTATAAGTGCCACGGTAATGTTGTCGTTACCGCCACGATTATTAGCTTCTCTGACAAGATCAGATGCCAAAG
>CAKUZC010000088.1 GCA_934718145.1 uncultured Eubacteriales bacterium
ATTTGAGGTTCAGGTGTTGAAATATCCGCTATTACTTTATCAGTTTTAGCATCTTTTATTACAGTTCCGAAAGGAACCTTTATGACCAAATCTTCTCCGCTTTTTCCTGCACGTTTACCGGAAGAACCGTTTTGGCCACTTTGTGCGTAAAATTTCTTTTTATATCTAAAATCAGAAAGAGTGGACAAGTTACTGTCTGCTTTAAATATAACAGAACCGCCACGACCTCCATTGCCACCATCAGGGCCTCCTGTCGCAGTATAAATATCTCTATGAAAAGAAACTGCTCCGTCTCCACCATTACCTGCTTTTATCTTTATTGTTGCTATATCTACAAACATATATTATCACCATTTAATAACACACTTATTTTTATATATTAATATTTATATTATTACAAATTTTATTCTAATTATTTTATTATATATCTCAATAAACAGAAAAAAACGGGCCAACAACCTGACCCGTTCTAAACTCATCAATCAAGCTTGAGCTTGAGCAACTGCACAAACACTTACACGTTTACGTCCATGGCCAAAACGTTCAAACTTAACCTCACCGTCAGCCGTTGCAAACAATGTATCGTCTTTTCCTTTTCCCACATTTTGACCGGGATGTATTTTGGTTCCACGTTGTTTGACAAGAATATTTCCGGCTAAAACAAATTGTCCGTCAGCACGTTTAACTCCAAGACGTTTAGATTCTGAATCACGACCGTTACTTGTAGAACCTTGTCCCTTCTTGTGCGCAAAAAGCTGTATATTAATATTTAGCATCTCTACACCTCCACATAACTTACATTAATATTATCGGGATAAACTTCACCCAACATAATTAAATGAGATTTAAATCCGTTAAAAATATCTCTGCACAAAGCAATATCTTTTTTGTCTACCTCTAATCTCATGCGACCAACTTTTTCATTAACAACTACATCTGCCTGCACACCGATAACATCAATTAGGGTGTTTGCAACCATATACGCTACCGATGAAACTGCTGCACACACTATATCAGAACCTAGCTCCGCATAGCCGGAATGACCACTTATATCAAATCCAACTATATTTCCGCATTTCTCTACAAAAAACTTAGCTTTAAGCATACCACATCTCACTAAAATTAAAAATTGATACTTTCAATTTCAACCTTTGTGTAAAATTGCCTGTGTCCTAATTTACGTTTACAACTTTTTTTAGGCTTGTAAGTAAAAACAGTAATTTTCTTTGCTCTGCCATTTTTAACGATTTTTCCAGTAACTTTAGCAGAAGACGTTTCCTGATCTATAACATGAAATCCTTCTTCATTTTGACCGGCAATCATCTTAAAATCAACCAATGTTCCTTCTTCTTGATCAATTTTCTCGACATAGATAACGTCACCTTTAGAAACTTTGTACTGTTTTCCGCCTGTCTCCATAATTGCGTACATCTTTCTTTACGCACCTACCTTTAAATTATCTCGCTACTGAAACAGGTAAGTTATTAACTATTTAAAACCTGCAGTACGCGGCTATAGTATTTTATCATTTATTAGTTAAAAAGTCAATATATGATGATGTACTTTAAACCTAAAAATTAACATTCCCTATTTAAGTACAAGTTGTAACACGTATATTGAAAAATGGTAGACGTAATCAGTTTTTAAATAAATATTTGCTTAACAAAAAAGTGTCCATCTAAAATTCCAAAAATAAAATAAGCTACGCAAATAAATACGCAGCTTAATCTAAAAAGTTAATCAAGATAATCTTTCAAACGTTTGCTTCTGCTTGGATGGCGAAGTTTTCTCAGAGCTTTTGCCTCAATTTGCCTTATTCTTTCTCTTGTAACATCAAATTCTTTTCCAACTTCTTCAAGGGTTCTAGGTTTGCCATCATCTATTCCAAAACGCATTTGTAAAACTTTTTTCTCACGTGGAGTTAATGTATCAAGTACTTCCAAAAGATGTTCTTTAAGCAAAACATGAGACGCTTCTTCGGCAGGTGCTAAGGCATCGTCATCGGGAATAAAATCACCTAAATGGCTGTCATCTTCTTCACCGATAGGAGTCTCAAGCGAAACAGGATCTTTAGAAGCACGCATAATCTCCCTTATTTTTTCAACGGGAAGACTTAATTCTTCAGCAACTTCTTCCGGAGTAGGTTCTTGACCGTTGTTATGCAATAACTGTCCCGAAACTCTCTTAACTTTATTCATAGTCTCAACCATGTGAACGGGAATACGTATGGTCCTCGCTTGGTCTGCAATAGCTCTCGTTATGGCTTGGCGAATCCACCACGTGGCATAGGTCGAAAACTTAAATCCTTTGGAATAATCAAACTTATCTACAGCTTTTATTAATCCCAAATTTCCTTCTTGAATTAAGTCAAGAAAATGCATTCCTCTGCCCAGATATCTTTTAGCTATACTTACCACCAATCTTAAATTGGCTTCCGAAAGACGTTTTTTAGCCTTTTCGTCTCCATTTTGTATTCTTTTTGCAAGTTCAATTTCTTCTTCTGCGGTTAAAAGAGGAACCATTCCTATTTCTTTAAGATAAACTTTTACAGGATCATCAGTAGCAGAAGCTTCCGCTACAGGTACAGCAGAACCGGAATCGCTTGCAGCCAATCCACCGTCACTGTCAGTATCATCTAGCCCTTCTACTATCTCGACTCCCATTGACTCCATAGAATCATATAATTTTTCTATTTGATCCGGGTCAAAATCCATCTCACCCATAGCTTCCAAAATTTCACCGGTACTTATATGACCGGCAGCTTTACCATGTTGAACTAAATTTTTAATTACAGAATCAATTGTTTTAGGTGATGATATAACGTCTTTCATTTTGTGCCTCCTTGCTTTGTATTTCCAAAAATCAATTTCAAACTTTAATAATTCATTTATTTTTCAAATTTTTTATATATTCCAAAACTTCGTTTTCTGATAATTCTTTTATATCTTTAAATTTTTTTTTCTTATTTTCTTCACTTATGACCTTCATATACTCATTTACTGCTGAAGCAGTACCTTCAGAAAAATTATATTTACAAATAATACGAGTAATTCTACCTATTTCTTCTAAAGAAAATCCATATGTCGATATATTAGAGATATCAAATAACTTTCCCTTTTCATTTAAATCTTTCAACACTTCAAATATTCTTCTGTTGAAATTTGTAATGAAATTGCTCGGCGAAAACCTTTCAAAAATGGAATTTGATGCATCCGGATTATTTATCACATAGGAAATAAGTGCCTCTTCAGCTGTAGCAGCTCTTAAGTTTTCATGCTTTTCAGGATTTATCTTATCACTTACGGCAGAAGTAAATTTAGCTATATCTTTAAACTCCTTCTTCTTATTGCTTTTGTTTTTACTCTTCAATTTTTTCTCTACTAAAGCAATTATTACCGATTTATCAATTCCTGATTCAGAACTAATTTTAAGAGCATAAACTTCCCTTTCAATAGAATTCTGGCATTCGGACAAAATTTTTACAGCTTCAGTGATATATTTTATTTTTCCCTCAGAATCATTCAAATCATACATTGACTTTATTTGGTTTAATCTATACTCTGTACAATTTTTCGAATTTTCTACTAAATTTCTAAATTTAAATGCACCATCTTTACCATTAATTCTGAGATATTCATCAGGATCCTTCCCCTTTGGAATGGTTAAAATCTTAACATCTAATCCATCTTGTTGAAGCATTTTTGTCGCACGTTCAGATGCTTTTCTTCCGGGTTCATCAGAATCGTAGCAAACAATCACTTCACCGGTATTTCGAGACAATAACTTTACCTGTCCTTGAGTAAGAGCTGTTCCCAAACCGGCTACAGAATTTGTAAATCCCGACTGATGAAGCGATATTACATCCATATATCCTTCAGTCAAGATTAAATTTTCCTTACCTGATTTTTTAGCAAAATTAAGCGCAAAAAGATTAGAACTTTTCTTAAAAACTAAAGTATCTGAGGTATTTATGTATTTAGGAACATCATTTCCCATGGTTCTTGCTCCAAATGCTATAACATTGCCGCGAACATCTATTATCGGAAACATCAAACGATTGCGAAATCTGTCAATTATTCTTTTGTTTCGAGATTTAAATGCCAAATCAGACAATATTATATCTTTTTCATTATAACCTTTTTTATTTAAATAGTCTACAAGAGCATAACCGCTTTTTGGGGAATATCCCAATCCAAAACGACTGATAAAAGAATCAGAAATCCCCCTAGAACGCAAATAATTTACCGCTTCACTTCCCATTTTATTTAAAAGACACATGTAATAAAATTTAGCTGCTTCTCTATTTATTTTATAAATTAAAAGTTTTTGGTTATGTAAAGCATTGTCCTCTTGACTTATTTCAAGACTCATTCCTGCTCTGTCTGCAAGATTTTTAACAGCTTCTATGTAATCATAATGTTCCATCAAACGCAAAAAAGTAATTACATCTCCGCCTGCACCACATCCGAAACAATAAAATGAACCATTAGAAGGGTAAACACAAAAAGAAGGAGTTCGTTCGGAATGAAACGGACAAAGACCCATTAAATTTTTGCCTTTTCTTTGTAAATTTACATAATCCCCTATTATCTCTTCAATGTCATTTCGAGATTTAAGCTCTGATATAAATTCATCCGAAAGTATCAATGTTTTCACCTACCC
>CAKUZC010000089.1 GCA_934718145.1 uncultured Eubacteriales bacterium
ATGAAGTTCCTTCAAAGAAATCAGGAATTTTAAAAAAAGTAATTAAAAACAGCATATTCCCGGTTTCCACTATAGCTTTATTCGGAATGACAGTACTTTACTGGAATAATCAAGATTACGGTTTAGCACTTGAATATCATGGACAAACAGTAGCTACAATGTCCAATGACAAAGTTTACGAGCAAGCTAACCATATGATAATAGACGAGCTCCGTCCGGAAGATAAATCAAAAATTGAAACATACCCCGCACAAATCAAAATAACACCTATAAATAAGGTAAATTGTTGTGAATCACCCTCTAAAATTAAAGATGAAATAATAAAACAATCACAAGAAGTAATTACAGAAGGATACGGAATCTATATAGATGACAAATTGATAGCTATCGGAAATGACAAAGATGAAATCGACAATGCCGTAAAAGAAATAATCGAAGAAATTAAGTCCCAAAATGAAGGATGCGAAGTAGAGTTAATCGAAAAGTTAGATATAAAAAAAGGGCTATTTTCCACAGAACAAATAGAAAACATTGAGAAAATAAAAAATCTCCTCAAAGACGGAAAAATTCAATTCACAGAGTACACAGTTTCAGAAGATGATACAATAGTCGGAATATCTGAGAAATTCGGAATCAGTGTTGAAGAACTTTTACAATCAAACAATATAGAAAACCAAGATATAGCTGTCGGGGACAAGCTTAAAATAAAAAAAGTGGAAAAAATTTTAAACTTTAAGATTTTCAAAACAGTAACCGAAGAAAAAGAAATACCTTATTCTTCCGAAACAATTCAAGATCCTTCTAAAGAAACGTCATTTAAGCAGGTTACTCAAGAAGGTAAAAACGGTAAAGAAGTATTCACATATAAGGTTGAGTACAAAGATTCAAAAGAAGTATCCAGAACAGAAACAGAGCACGTTGTAGTAGAAGAACCTATTACAGAAAAAATTACTATCGGAACGAAAAAGCCTCCTAAAAAAAGCGAATTCATATGGCCCGTACCTTTCACTAAAAAAATTACAAGTCCTTACGGTAAACGCGACGGCGGATTTCACAGAGGTATAGACATTGCTTGTGCCGGAGTTGTCGGAACAGATATAGTCGCCTCTCAGAGCGGAAAGGTCATAGTTGCGAAAAATGGAAGTTTGGGTTACGGAAATCACATAATAATAGACCACGGAAATGGAAAAAAGACAGTATATGGTCACTGCCAAAAACTTTTTGTAAAACAAGGTCAAGAAGTTTCACAAGGAGACGTAATAGCAACAGTCGGTTCTACCGGTGATTCCACAGGACCTCACCTTCATTTTGAAATAAGAATAAATAATGTAGCACAAGACCCTCAAAAATATGTATAAATAAAAACTGCCCCGAGCGATGTATAAAACCGCTTGGGGTATATTAATGTTTAAATACATTTATTATTAGTACAAAACAAAATAAAAACCACCTCAAACAAAATTTTTTATAATGCCAGAGATGGTTTTATTCTATGTGTTTTTTACTTCCATAATTCTTTTTCTAAATACTTTATATAATCATCTTGGTTTCTTATTCTGTATTCATCAATATTTTTATCATCATTTAGAATGTCTTTTAAATTTTTATCCGCTTTCTCAACTTCAACACTATAAAGAATATATTCTACCAAACTTGATATGATTCTGTTACGAATTTTTGTGTCAAAAGACTTATCAGTTAAAGCCTTTTCCCAAATTAAATAATCCTCTTCAGATGTAAACACTGATTTCTTACATTTAACTAAATCTTTTGCATAATCTAAAAATTTTTTTGCAACGGGTAATATTAAATTATAAGACTCAAAAGCAAAAAATTTACATTCTTTATCAATATATTTTTTACTACAAGGAGCATAAAAACACTCACGTGAAAAATAATCATCTATGTGTTTATCGTTAATCTTTAAATAATTAGAAATATTTTTTGTTAATTCTATGGACATTTGTTTACAATCATCATAGCTCATTTCAGAAAATATGTTTTGACTATCCAAATTATCTTTCAATTGGGTCTCGTTTTCAATACTAACATTAATTCTTATTTCACCTTTTCTCGTAATGTCTGTTACTATACAAGCAACAAAATTATAAGTTTTTTTAGTAAAATCTCTTTTATTTTCAATTCGAAGTGAAAAATTATAAGTTTTCCTTCTATTAGAACTGGAAATCCTTACGTTAGTTTTATCCTTTAAAGCATTTTTACCCGTACAAGTAATAGACATTATATCTGCTTTTCCCTTAACAACACTTGCTAAATAATTTGAACTTTTAAAAGTTTCAGCAATTTTAGCCATCGAGTCATTGTTATACCTAATTTCAAATTTCCTTTTATCAGATGTTCCCTCAAACGTACATATTATCTTTTTTGATTCCCCCATATAAAGCTCCTCCTTTAATTTTATATATTTACAATATATTCAAATGAATACACATATATAATATATCATTTATTTCTATATGTAAATAGAAATTAAAAAATTACTCCGAAAAATATTTTTGCTATTCTCGAAGCGGTCATAATTACTCTTTTATATCAATTAAAATTATCATTTCCAATCACTCGAAAACCAATATTTTAAAAATACTCCCAAAATAGCAATTTTGCATATCATAAACTAGGGCCATTATTAAATAATTTTCAATAACCATATGGAGGTAATCTATTTATGAAAAAAAAAATATATATCAGCATTTTTATGTGCTTGTAGCCTTTCATTATTTTATTTTCCCAATCCGGTTTCTGCAGCTGTGGCTTCCACTGCTACTTCCAGTGCCACTGTAACTTTTACTCCTGGAACAGAACCAAGCAGCCCTGTAGATCCAGATGACCCGAGCAAACCGCTTGATCCACCGGGACAAGGAACAGGAGAAGCAGGACCACTAAGTATTGATTATGTACCCAAAATTACATTTGGAAGTCAATCTATATCTAGCTCGCAAAAAGTGTACAACTTAACTGAATTAAAGCCATTTGTTCAAGTAACTGATATTAGAGGTACAGGAGCAGGTTGGAATGTAATTGCAAAAGCATCAGCTTTTAATGACGGAACTGCTGACAGTCTAAAAGGCTCTACAATTTCTCTCAAAGGTGGTTACACCCTTTCAGCAAATCCATCAGCAACTAAACCAACTGCTTCAAATCCGGTCGTTTTGACAACAGATAATACAGAATCCACTGTTATGGTAGCTGCCGAAAATTCAGGACTCGGAACATGGATAGATAAATGGTATCCAACTGAAACTACAGCCACCTCTAACGACAATGTCACATTAACTGTCCCAGCAGGAAGCGCAACAGCCAATACACACACTTCTACCATTACTTGGACTTTAGCTGATGCTCCTATTTAAAAATTAAGTATGGGGGGATATTAAATGATTAAAAAATGGCTTTTACGTATTCTTGCGTTTGTTTTTTTATGTACCTTGTCAACAATTTATGTATCTGCAAATGAAGGAGTTTATTTTTCAGTTTCTTCTGTGATTCCGGAAAATCAAATTGACAAAAATCTTAGTTACTTCAATTTAAAGGTCACACCATCAAGTTCACAAGAATTAAAGATAAAAATTTTTAACAACAAAAATCATGAAATTAAAGTAAAAGCCATAGTAACCCCCGCAACAACGTGTAGAAACGGATTTATAAGCTATACTACTCTTACAAATTACGATGATAGCTTAAAATATCCACTCCCAAATATTCTAAAATTAGATAAAAGTGAATACACAGTCCCGGCTGGAAGTTTTGTAACAGCAACAGCATTACTCAACATGCCCGAAGAATCTTATGACGGAATTATTTTAGGTGGACTCGTTTTTACAAAGTCAGATGATGAATCAGAATCTAAAAACAAAAATGAAATGACCGTTCAGATAGAAAATGAGTACCAATACGTTGTGGGCGTTATGCTTTCAGAAAATGACAACAAAGTTGCCGCAAACATGAATTTAAAATATATAAAAACTATACTTGCAAATTACCATACTAATCTTGCTGTAAATCTTCAAAACGATACTTCTGTAATAATTCCAAATCTTAAAATTTCTGGAACTGTTTACAAGAAAGGCAGTTCGGAAGTTTACAAATCAACAGAAAAAGAAAACATAAAAATAGCTCCAAATTCCAATTTTGATTTTATGATTGATTGGCAAAACCATAAATTTGAAGCAGGAGAGTATCGAGTACACGTAATTGCTAAAAACGAAGAATATTTTTGGGAATGGGATGAAACCTTTACAATAACTCCCGAACAGGCAAATGATACCAATAAAGATTCTGTTGATTTAATTAATTCTACAAAAAACTGGGGTTACATTATTTTAGCTGTATTAGTTTTAATTTTAGTAGCATTTTTATCATTTATAATTGGTTGTAGATGTAAATGCAAGTGTTTTTGTAAAAGTAAAAAAGATTAAATTTTGTGAATCAGGGATTTAACTTAAAAGTTTCCTGATTCTTATTTTTTAAATTCAACTAGGGAGGTTTTTCGTTGGAAATATTTAAATGTAAAATTCCAAAAATAATTTTAAGTTCAGTTTTGAGTATTTTTTTAATTTTATGTTTTTTCATCAGTAAA
>CAKUZC010000090.1 GCA_934718145.1 uncultured Eubacteriales bacterium
ATTTAATATTTTTTAAAAAAGTAAAAAACAAATTATTTATTCTTTCATCGGCATTTGTAATAGGAGGGGGAATAGGAAACCTTTTAGACAGAATTTTTTTAGGATTCGTGACTGATTACATTCAAATTACATTCTTCAAACCTGTGTGCAATATTTCCGATTATTTTATAACTTTGGGAGTATTCATGATGGCTGTTTATATTTTTAAGAGCGACCAAGAAGAAGCTGTTATACAACAGAAAGATAATTTTTAATTTCATGTTCTGTTTGATTACAATTTAAATATTTTGAGGAATATAAAATAAAACCGTCATATCCTAAATTTCTCAAAATTTGTATTTCCTTTTTTATTATATCGTTTTTATTTTTCCATGTATTTTTATCTAGGTCGGTACCGATTTTGTAAAGAGCTAATCCACTATAAATTTTTATTTTAGGATTTTTTTCAATATTTTTCCACTCTTTAGCAGTTTTTTCAAAGGGCATTTCATTAAAGTCAATACTCCAGTATATCTGAGGGCAAATGTAGTCTATATATCCCTCTCGTGAGAGCCAAAGCTTTACGTCTGCTCCAACTTCATAACATTTAGATATGATTCCCGGAGGAGAAATTCCAAATTGGACATTAGAGTTTGTTTGTTTTATCACTTGATATGTCTTTTGTATTAACTCATTTATATTTTTTTGTTGCCATTCATGTTCTGTCATTGGATTTTTTTCGATTTTTATATATTCTTCAAATGAACTGTCGTGGCTTATAATATCCTTTTTTGGAGGATAAAAATAATCATCAAAATGTATTCCGTCTACATCATAATTTTCTACAATCTCTTTTATGCCATCAATTATTAAATTTTTAACTTCAATAAACCCAGGGTTGTAATAAATCCCCTCTTTGTGATTGATCACGTATTTTTCTGAGTTTAACTTAAAGTAAGGATTCTTTTTACTCAGTTGAGATGGAACAGTTTTTGACTTTATCCTCAGTGGATTTATCCATGCATGAAATTTTAATCCGTTTTTGTGTGACTCTTCTACCATATACTTTAGTGGATCAAATGGTATTTCCGAACCTTGTGTCCCGGTAAATATATGTGACCATGGAAATATCTCAGACGGATAAAGTGCATCACTATGCGAACGTACATGCACAATCAAAGTATTAATTTTATTGTTTTTAGCTTGATTTACTATACTGCCGAATCTGTTTTCAAATTTTTTCTGAATTTCTTCATTTGAATTTAATTCCAAATCTATGAACGGTACCCAGACTCCGCGCATTTCTTCTTCATTTTTATCTGAAGAAGTCTGAGATGATTCAAATGTTTCTAATTTTGAATTGAAAGCAGGAGTGTCATTTTTTTTATTTAATACTTTTATAAATTTGCACAAAGCGAATGACGCAATCATAAAAGCAAGTGGGAATAACGCTGTTAAAAATTTTATACTTTTTTTAGAATGCACTAAATTCACCTATACTATAATCTTAGTTTATCTATGGTTTCTGAAGGAATCAAAGAATTGAAAATACAAGTCCCGGAAACACATATATCTATCGGATATTTTTTTACTTCACATATTGTATCAAGATTAATTCCGCCATCTACTTCTATCAGTAATTTTGTATTTCTGGTATGTTCCCTTATTAATATTGATTTTTGAAGTTGTTCAGGCATAAATTTCTGTCCTCCAAAACCCGGTTCTACAGTCATTATAAGGACTAAATCTATATATTCTAAATATGGAAAAAGAACTTTAGTCGGCGTATTAGGTTTTAGAGAAATACCGACTTTTTTTCCTTTATATTTAATTTTTTCTATAGTTTGCATAACATCAGAATCAGATTCTATATGAAATGTTATAATATCAGCTCCGGCGTTTACAAACGAATCTATATATTTTATAGGATTACTTATCATTAAATGCACATCAAATGGTAACGCACTCTTATTTCGGAGTGATTTAATTACATCTGCTCCAAAAGATATGTTTGGGACAAAGTTTCCGTCCATTACATCCATATGTACCATATCAGCATTTTTAATTTTTTCAATTTCTTTTCCCATCTTGGAAAAATCACATGCAAGCATAGAAGGCGATATTTTCATGATTTTGCACGATAAAAAATCGTTTTCAACTACCCTTCTGTTAATAAATTTTTAATACAATTATATTAACCCTGTGTCTTATTGTCAAGAACTCACATATATTATATAAGAACATGATTGTAAATATTGTCGAAACGGCAACTGCAATTGTGTTCGAGATACAAAAAGATAAGGGGTTGATAAAATGAAGGTAGATAATACAAAGCATTGTGTTTGCGGAAGTTGTACTGCAGGTAGTATAATTTGGAGCATAATAGGTGGAATTGTATCCGGTGTTCTATTTTATCTCGGATATATCACTTCTGTAACAGTAGGTATATGGATTGCTTTTGGAATAGCTGCTTTTTCTTTAGTTTTCGTCTTAATGAGTGCGTTGTTTAGTTCGTGTAATGAAGCATGTGCTAAGTTTACACACTGTTTAAGAAAAAGTTTAAAATGCTTGCTCATTGGAATTGTTGGCACAACAGTGTTAACGATAGTTGCATTATCAATTTCTCTTGCTGAGAGCAATGTCATATTTGCCATTATTGTCGGATTGGTAGCGCTTTTCTTCATAATTTTAATTTCAGCTTTGGTAGATTTCTTGAAATGTGTTATGAAGCAAGTATAGTAAGTTAATATTAAGTATCGTTGAGTACCTGAAAAGGGTATTTGACGGTATTTTTTATTTAATTCAATATGTTTAATATACTTATATATTCTTGCATAAAATTCAAATTTTAATTAAACACGACGATCAAATTGAATTATAATGACGCTTCATGTCGAATAAATTCTGATAATGTATTTTCATATTAAATATATCAAAACTAGTTTCGTAAATTTTTGGGTATATTTCGTTGAACAATGTAATACACATCACTACAATAGTTATTAGCGGAAGTAAATTAAGAAATGGGGAAAAATAATAATGACCGTAAAAAATATTTACGAAAAATCGTTACCTTGTATGGGTGATAAAATTATTCACTATGACATCTGCGAGGATATGGTTGACAATGTGGTGCACTATGGAATACAAATCTCCGATAAAGTAGGTGACGAAAACAGGAAAGAAATTATTAAGGATATATCCCCGGACAAAAATTTAGTTTGCAGTTTGATTGATTATCTTTTTCAAAATGTTGTAGATGTTACGCATTTCAGAGATATCGTCGAGGATTACATTTTAATGTCTGAAAATGTATAAATATCCATTTAGGTGTATTTAAAAATTTTAATTTTTAATGATTCGGATA
Source organism: uncultured Eubacteriales bacterium (assembly GCA_934718145.1). Lineage (GTDB taxonomy): Bacteria > Bacillota > Clostridia > Oscillospirales > Acutalibacteraceae > UMGS1491. The sequence continues at coordinate 3,347 of CAKUZC010000090.1, forward strand.
CTGTTTAATTTATAATAAACGGTGTTCGATTTATTTTTATGTAAATATGATTTATTGAGTAATTATATAAAATATTGAAAAAATATGGCATTATTTTTTTGCTTTAAATATTATTTAAATATAACGTTAAAATAATATATAATATTAAAATATCATCTGTAAAAATATTATACAAATACTTGTAAAATCTTTAAAAAGATATTATTATATATTCAGTTAACCAATAGTTGTTTCGTTGTATCTGCAATTAATATGAAGAATGGAGGTGCATTTTGTCTGTAAGTGTATATTTTTAGTTTTATAAATCGAAAGGATGAGATTATTGCAGACAGGAAATGTAACAAGAGAATTTTTGAAAAATTCTGAAAATAAGGATCCTTCATTATCTAGAACTAATAAAAGTAGATTTATAGCGGCGTTATCATATTTTTTCCCGATTATACCGTACATAAAAGAAAAGCAAGATGAATTTATCAAATTTCATGCATCTCAAGGCATGAACATGATGTTGATTTTTATTTTGTATTATATTTTTGGTATGCTTGCAGTGAATCTAATTAAAATCAAAAAGACGATATATTACGGAATAGTTACGTACAAAGTAACTCCTTTATGGGTATATTTTTTTGTGGCTGCTGTCGGCATTTACTTTACTTTGATGAATTTTTGGGGAATGATTGGTGCACTTAAAGGCGAGTTTAGGGAAATTCCGATTGTTAGTAAAATTAAAATATTTAAATAGTTCTATGGTATAAATTTTATTTTGTTAATAAGAAGGTATATTAATGAGAAAGAAGTGTGTTGTTTATTGGATTTTGGCAGTTTGCTGTTTATTTTTGGCAGGTTGTAGTTGTAAAGGAAAAGAACCGGTAGGAGATAATTCAGAAAATCGAGATTTAGATAAAGTCGTATTAGAAAAAGTTAATAATTGTTACACAGAAATTATGACTCTATATTTTAGAGGAGAAAATGTAACTAAGGTCGAAATGAAAGAAACGTATTCCAATCAAGATGACGCTATTAAAGCGTATGATTCGTATAATTCTTCAGATGTTTACACAAACACAAAGAAAAGCGGTGTAGATGTAGGATACGAATATACTCAAAAATCGGCCGGTGAATTATTTAAAGGTTATAGAAGTAAAACTGATGTAATCAGCGAATGCACAAGCAATAAGGGCTATAC
>CAKUZC010000091.1 GCA_934718145.1 uncultured Eubacteriales bacterium
GACATATTTAAGACCAATTTCTGCCACAGGAAAATCTTTAGGGTAAAGTTTGAAAGTTTTTAGATTTTCAAATGCCCAATTATATATATTTTTTGTATCTACCATTGCCATATTTTTTTCGATTTTAAGGCCGTTTTCATCTACTGTTGGACCTCCCATAACTACACTTATATAAGCATTTTCGCCTTTTTGTGCATAGGAAGCCAAGCATCTTCCAGCTTCTTGAAGATAGCCGGTCTTTATTCCTTTTACATATTGACAATAGTATTCGCCACCACGTTTTAAATCTATCATTTTATTGGTTGTAATTATCGGATCTCTTTCATCACCAAATACATTACATTCGGATCTGGAAACTATATTCATAAAACCGGGAAATTCCATGGCGAATCTTGCTATTTTATAAATATCTTCAGCAGTAGAATACTGATTTTCATTGTAAAAACCATCAGGATTTTCAAAGTGAGTGTCTGTACAACCAAGTTCTTGAGCCTTTTGGTTCATTTTATCAACGAAATTGTTTATATTTCCTTCCCCAATATAATCAGCTATAACCATTGCAGCGTCACCGGATGAACAAATCAACATACAATTAAAAAGATTATAAAGTGTAATTTCTTCTCCTTCTTTAAGTTTGACTCCAGAACTTTCGGGGTCAACTAAATCAAGCACATCTTTCCTTACTTTTACTTTAATCTTTTCAGGGTCTTTACAATTTTCACAAGCTACTATATATGTCATCATTTTAGTAAGCGAAGCCGGACTTCTTTTTTCGTGTATGTTTTTTTCAATTATTGACATCCCGGTAGCTTTATTTACAACATAAACAGCGGCAGAGTTTAACGGTTCATCGTAGAGCATTGCAGCGTTTACCGAAAATATATTTAAAAACATAAAAATCGCAACTAAAGCTATAAAAATTTTCTTATTCATAAAAACCTATCCTTAAATTAATATTTTTCAGCTTATACAAAACTGAACCGGTATAAAAAACTTATACCGATCCTTTATTTTTCCTATTCCGCTATATCTAAATTGTTTTCTGATTTAGAAATATTGCTTTTATTGTGAACCTTTTCTATACATACATCTCTGTATCTATGAATTCCCGTTCCTGCCGGAAGTAATTTACCTATAATAACATTTTCTTTAAGACCAATAAGCGGATCAACTTTTCCCTTTATAGCTGCTTCTGTAAGTACTCTGGTAGTTTCCTGGAACGATGCCGCAGACAAGAACGAATCTGTAGCAAGTGAAGCTTTTGTAATTCCCAGAAGTATAGGTGTACAATGTGCTTCTTCTAGTTCTGTTTCACCGGCTTCTTTTCTTGCCTTAATTTTATCGTTAGCTCTGAGGAACTCGGCCTTATCGACAACAGAATTTTCAAGTAAATCAGTATCTCCAGCTTCGTCTACACGAACTTTTTGCATCATTTGTCGGACAATAACCTCTATGTGCTTATCGTTGATATCAACGCCCTGCATCCTATAAACTCTCTGAACCTCTTGGATAAGGTATGCTTCAACAGCTTCCGGACCCTTTATAGCAAGAACATCGTGAGGATTTACCGAGCCTTCAGTTATCATATCTCCTGCTTCTATAATCTGTCCTTCTTCAACACAAACTCTTGAACCAAAAGGAATTAGATAACTTTTTTCGTCACCTGTTTCTTCATCAAAAACAATGACATTACGATTTTTCTTGATTTCTTCAAAACGTACAATTCCCTTTATTTCGCTTATAATAGCCAAACGCTTGGGTTTACGTCCTTCAAACAATTCCTCAACACGCGGCAAACCTTGAGTTATATCCTCAGAACTTGCAATACCACCTGTGTGGAATGTTCTCATCGTTAACTGCGTACCAGGTTCACCTATAGACTGTGCAGCAATTATTCCTACCGCCTCGCCTACTGCAACCGGAGCACCATTTGCAAGGTTAGAGCCGTAACATTTTTTACATACGCCTTGTTTGGACTTACAATTGAGAATTGAACGAATTTCAATTCGTTGTACTCCATGAGAAATTATAATCTCGGCGTCTTTATGATCCATAAGTTTATCTTTCGAAACCAAAACTTCTTTAGTATTTGCATCAACAAAGTCATGACACAAATATCTGCCTATCAAACGTTCTTCAAGACTTTCAATTGACTCTTTACCATCCTTGATTTCAAACACGGTGATACCTTTAACTGCACCGCAATCGTCTTCTCTGATAATAATTTCCTGAGAAACGTCAACCAAACGACGTGTTAGATATCCGGAGTCAGCTGTACGCAAAGCTGTATCCGCAGAACCTTTTCTTGCGCCACGTGATGCGATAAAGTATTCCAGTATATTGAGTCCCTCACGATAGTTACCTCTGATAGGAATTTCTATAGTAGTACCTGAGGCGTTAGCTATAAGTCCACGCATACCGGCAAGCTGTCTTATCTGACTCATAGAACCACGGGCACCGGAATCAGCCATCATAAACACAGGGTTATATCTGTCAAGATTTGCTTGCAGTGCCTTTGAAACATCATCGGTTGCCCTCTCCCAAATTTTAAGAGTATGACTTTTCCTTTCATTATTGGACATAAGACCACGTCTAAAATCTTTAACAATCAAATCAATGTCTTTTTCTGCTTCTGCCAAAATATCTTTTTTAGCTGGAGGTATAACCGCATCTCCTACTGCTATTGTAATAGCGCCTCTGGTGGAATATTTATATCCCAACGCTTTAATTTTATCAAGTATTCTTGAAGTAATTTGAGTTCCATGAACTTTTATACAAGCATCCACTATATTTCCGAGTTGTTTTTTTCCTACTAAGAAATCTATTTCCAAATCAGCTTCTCTTTCGGGATTAGTACGATCAACAAAACCCAAATCCTGCGGTATAGATTGATTAAATATTATTCTTCCAGGAGTTGTTTCAATCAATCTTATTTTTCCTTTGAAATTGCGCCTGACTTTTATTCTGGCATGAAGTCCTACATCTTTCGCGTCATATGCCATCAAAACTTCATTAAAATCTCTGAAAATTTTTCCCTCTCCGGGCTCTCCTGCTTTATCTAAAGTTAAATAATACGAACCCAAAACCATATCTTGTGTCGGAACTGTTACCGGGCGTCCGTCTGAAGGTTTCAAAAGATTTCCCGATGAAAGCATTAAGAATCTTGCTTCAGCTTGAGCTTCTGCCGAAAGGGGAACGTGAACAGCCATTTGGTCTCCGTCAAAGTCGGCGTTGTAAGCAGAACACACAAGAGGATGCAATTTAAGCGCACGACCTTCAACCAAAACAGGTTCAAATGCCTGTATGCCAAGTCTATGGAGAGTAGGAGCACGGTTCAATAAAACCGGATGTCCCTTAATCACTATTTCGAGTGCATCCCAAACCTCCGGGCGACATCTGTCTACGGCTTTTCTTGCAGCTTTTATGTTGCTTACGACTCCAATTTCAACAAGTCTTTTCATAACAAAAGGTTTGAACAATTCCAAGGCCATTTCTTTCGGGAGCCCACATTGATATATTTTCAGTTCAGGTCCTACAACTATAACCGATCTTCCTGAATAGTCAACACGTTTTCCGAGCAAATTCTGTCTGAACCGTCCCTGTTTACCCTTAAGCATATCCGAAAGAGACTTCAAAGGCCTATTATTTGGACCGGTAACCGGCCTGCCTCGACGTCCGTTGTCTATTAGCGCATCAACTGACTCTTGAAGCATTCTTTTTTCATTTCTTATGATAATATCAGGAGCTCCCAAATCCATAAGTCTTTTAAGACGATTGTTTCTATTTATTACACGTCTATACAGATCGTTTAAATCGGAAGTAGCAAATCTTCCTCCGTCAAGTTGAACCATTGGACGCAAATCCGGCGGAATTACCGGAAGAACATCCAAAATCATCCATTCAGGACGGTTGCCGGACATTCTAAAAGCTTCTACCGCTTCAAGTCGTTTAAGCAACCTTATCTTCTTTTGACCGCTCGCTGTGACAAGTTCTTCTTTAAGGTCATTTGACAGATTTTCCAAATCTATTTTTTCAAGAAGCTTCTTAATAGCTTCCGCTCCCATTCCGGCTTCGAAATCATCTTCATATTTTTCGCGCATATCTCTGTATTCTTTTTCGGTCAAAAATTGCTGATCGTTAAGTTCCCTTACATTACCGGAATCTATAACCACATACAATGCAAAATACAAAACTTTTTCAAGCATTCTTGGAGACATGTCAAGAACAAGACCCATTCTTGAAGGAATACCCTTAAAATACCAAATATGAGATACAGGTGCAGCAAGCTCAATGTGACCCATACGTTCACGGCGAACCTTTGATCTCGTAACTTCTACTCCGCATCTATCACAAACTTTTCCTTTGTATCTGATTCTTTTATATTTTCCGCAGTGACACTCCCAATCTTTTTGTGGCCCGAAAATACGCTCACAAAA
>CAKUZC010000092.1 GCA_934718145.1 uncultured Eubacteriales bacterium
TTGTTTCACGAGCAATTGCCAATTCTTCATTTGTTGGTACAACAAAAATATCAACAGATGAATCTTCTAAAGATATTTTTCCTTCTTTACCTGCTACAATACTTTTATTCAACTTATTGTCAATTTTTACTCCCATAAATTTGAGATTATTACAAATCTTTTCACGATGCATCCATTGATTTTCACCTATTCCGCCTGTAAAAATTATAGAATCACATCCTTCTAGCACAGCTGTATAAGCTCCAATATAATTAGTTATTTGATAAATCATCATTTCGTGAGCAAGTCTTGCTCGATCGTTTCCTTGTTCAGAAGCTCTTACCACAGCCCTATCGTCACTACTTACACCGGAAATACCCAATACACCCGATTTTTTATTTAAAATCTCATTAATTTCCTCATAACTTAAGGACTCACATTGTGCCATACGAAGCACAACAGAAGGGTCTAAAGTCCCGGAACGAGTTCCCATCATAATTCCTCCCAAAGGAGTAAGTCCCATACTGGTGTCCACTGCTTTTCCGTTTTTCACTGCTGTTATAGAAGAACCATTCCCCATATGACAGCTTATAATCTTTTCTTTACTAAAATTTTTCCCTGAAATTTCGCAACATCTGTTGCACACAAATTTATGAGAAGTTCCGTGAAATCCATATTTACGTATATGGTACTTTTTATAATATTCATAAGGTATGGGAAACATATATGCTTTCTCGGGTAAATCAAAATAAAACGAAGTATCGAAAACAGCAACTTGAGGAACGATATCTCCCAAAAGAATTTTACATGCTTCTATTCCTGCAACATGTGCTCCATTATGAAGCGGAGCAAGTGGGATAAGAGTTTTTATCTCTTCCACTACCCTATTATCTATAATTACCGGTTCTTTGAAATATTCTCCTCCATGAACAACCCGATGTCCAACAGCGTCAATTTGAGAAATATCCTTTATTACCCCATTAATTTCATGCATAAGCATTTTTTCTATATATACAAATGCTTCTTTATGGTTTTTTATACATCCAACGTTCTTACTTATAACTTGTTTTCCGTGAATCCATTGATGAACTGCGCTGTCATCGTAACCTATTTTTTCACATATTCCCTTTGCAAGCATTTTTTCGTTTTCCATGTTAATGAGTTGATATTTAAGTGATGAACTGCCTGAATTTAATACCAGTATATTTATTTGAATCACCCCTTTAATTTTTTATGATTTAATTTCTATCTTTTTACTTCAGATGTTCCCTTTTCCCTCAAATACGTAGCCTCTAAGTCAGACATATGAAGCTGAACTGCCAAAGGATACTTGTCAAATGCAATGCTGATTGAAAATCCTCCAGATTTAGCAGCATCATCAAATCCACCCATATGCCATCTTATAGCCATAGCTTCACTTGTCTTAAGACGCATAAATCTCTCTATTAAAAATACAGATTTTTCTCCATGACCGTATGGAAATGAATCTTCAACAGCGTAAAAAGGCATTTGTTCCCAAATACCTGTTGATTCATTTTTTACATTTCTGAAAGAAACTTTATAAAATTGAGCTTTACATAAATCATGAAGTAAAGAACATATTGTTACACTTTCCAAATTATCTACATCTTTATTAAAGTGTTTTTCAATAAAAGTTTTATAAACATTTATGCTATGCCTAACCAAACCTGCTTTACACGCACAGTGATATTTCGTGCTTGCCGGAGCTACAAAAAAATCTGTTGATTCCATCCATTTTAAGAGTTCTTCCGAACCTTCACGTTTTATGTTGCTTTTATATATATTTATAAATTCTTCCTTCAATTCCACAATACAAACTCCTTAACAATATTATTTTTATCTTACGCACATTATAACATTTTACCCGATAATATTCCATTTTTATTCTTAATGATTTATAAATTTTATCATAAAAGTTGTATACCAAAAATAAAAACGGTCAATAATAAAAATGGAGGTGCAGTGGAAAATGAATACATTAAATAAAAATAATTCCAACAACGAACAAAATTTTCAAGAACCGGAAAAGAAAAATAAGAAAGGAAAAAAGTTTTATATTGCCCTTGCAATTTGTTTGACGGCAATTTCAGCAGCAGCTTGGTCAACCTACAAAAGTGTCAAAGATTTTATAGTTCCTTCTAAGAGTGAATCCAAATTTAAGAGTCATTCTCAAACATCTAACAAAACCATATCACAAAATCAAGACAAAAACTCTATACTTGATAAGAAAAGTTCTGATAAGAAATCCAACTTAAGTAAACGTCAAACTATTCCATATGATAAACTGCAAAATAACGAACAGCAAATTGAAAATGATTCAGAAGAAACCCAAACAGTCTCTGCACAAACTTCAGAGTCACCTGTAGTATATCCTGCTGGGAATCATATTATTAAAGAATTTAGCGATGGCAAACCGATGTATTCTAAAACTATGAATGATTGGAGATCACATAACGGAACAGATTTCAGCGCTACGGCCGGTAGTACCGTAAAATCCATAACAGATGGAGTTGTAAAAGATATATATGTTGATTCATCTTATGGAATGACAGTTAAAGTGGAGCATGACTTAGGATTTACTGCATATTATTCAGGATTAGGAGAAACTGTTCTGGTAAAAAAAGATGAAAAACTTAAATCAGGTCAAGAAATCGGTTCAGTGGCTAAAATTCCATGTGAAATTGCCGACGAATCGCACGTTCATATTTCGATATTTAAAGACGGAAAATTCATCGATCCTCTTTTAGTGCTTGAAAAAGAAAACTAATATAAATTAAACACCCACCCAAAAGCTGGGTGGGATTTTTTTGTTATTTTGGCAAATCTTTTTTCATCAAACTTTCCTCATTAAATCTGTCAGTTACTCTTTCAAACTTACCTTCAGAAACATTTTTAAGCGATTCTTGTAACGTAATCTTTGGTTGATTCTCTTTTCTTTTCGCTTGCTCTGCCGCTTCAACTAATTTTTTCAACGCTTCTTTCAAAGTTCCTTTCGCGTTCAGTGTCATTTGTGCACTGACCAAATTAATATCTTTATCGAATACAAGTGCATACTTTCTTTCTTGTTCATCAATATTTGAACTCATCGTATCATAGTCTTTCTTTGAATTTTCCAATGAAGACACTACAATTTTTGCTTTCTTTGCTTCCATACTATCAGGTTTATGCTTACTAAGTTCGTCCTCTGCAGCTTTTATCCTATCTTCATAAGTCTTATTAAACTCTTTAATGTCCGATTTTATTTTTTGAATTGATTCCGTACCTTCACGTCTTAATTGCTCACTATTTAAAACAGTTGTAAGGTTACTTTTAAAATTTTCCGAATTTTTCGAATCTAAATATGGTTTCATCCATTTATACTTATCTAACCAACTATCGTTGTCTTTTACAGGCGTAGCTCCTGGAGTTGCTTTAGGTTTAACCGTTTCAGTGGCTACCACCTTACCGGATAGTACACCATAAATCGCATTACCATTGTTGACAGCATTTTTTACTCTGTTACTAAAGGTAAAGCATTTATCATTAGCACTTGCATTGTAATTGTCGTATGTCTTTTGTTCACTTTCTGACATTGTAAGATTTTCCGATAATTTTACATTCAAAGTAAAGTATTCATCATTTGTTATAATTTCACGCCATTCTTTATATGCGTCTATTAAATTATCAATAGTATGCGCATCATTTAAAAATATAGGCCAATAATTCTCTTTTATTTGTCCCTTTTTAGATTTTTTAAATAAATTTTCAAAATCTACTTTTTGATTTGTAGTTCTACTCTTAGATTTTTTCAACTTATCATCATCATAATGCTTGTTTATTAATTCTTTATCACTGGCAGAAAAATATTCACCGGCTAATTCTTTAGCAAGCATCTTAACAACTTTGGATTTTGGATTTCTTTTAGCTAAATTTTCTTCCAATTTTTTGGTTTCATCCAACGTCAGACTTTTAATTGTTCCATCTCGGAGACCATTGTATCTACCTTTTACGTCTTCTTTTAGTAAATGAAGTCTACTATAAACTCCTTCTCTTTCAAGTATCTTAACGTATTCTTTTACTTTATCTTCTTCAGATGATAACTTTAATTCTACCTTATCAAGTTCTTCTGGAGTTAAATTTGATTCTTCTCCACCTTTTATAATCTCCTGAATACGTTTAAACCTTGCATCATCGGACTTAAAATGTTTTATCACAACAGGAACTTTTTGACTGGGAACAGGTGGCTGCGTTGGTGGATTAACTTTCTTAGGTTTACCTTTTTTTAATTCATACCCTTTTGACGTATCTCCAACAGCAGCGGGTACTGGCGGTGGTGGCGGAGGCGGAGCAGAAGGGTCACCTGGAGCTGGAGGAGGTGCAGGAATATTGCTTGGAGGAGT
>CAKUZC010000093.1 GCA_934718145.1 uncultured Eubacteriales bacterium
CTTATAAATGAGCGAGGAATAGCCGAAAAAACAGTTGACAGAATATCAGAAATGACAAGCGGAGCGGTTATGAAAATTGAAGGTGCGAGCCTAAGAAACACTAAAAAAGATTGCATATTTTGAGGTGATTTGGATTGACTAAAAAAGAGCTTTCACAGCTTTATTATTTGAGAAAAGAAATCAAGGAACAACAAAGGAGGCTCTCTGAACTTGAGGCATTGGCAACAAACTGTACCGCAAAAATAACGGGACTTCCGAATGGGAACGGTGTATCTGATAAGATTGCAAACTATGCCACAGAAATTGCAGATTTGAAAAGTCTTTTAGACCTTAATTTAAAAAAATGTTTCTATGAATTAAATCGTATAAATAGGTTTATAAGTGGCATAGATGATTCTTTAATACGACAAATTATTTTATATCGTTTTGAAAATCTTATGAGTTGGAAGCAAATCGAAATAGCCATTGGAGGTAATAATAAAGCTGAAAGCTTGAGAAAAAAATTGTATAGATATTTAATTTTAAAATGATTTGCTTATTTTATATAAAATAAATTTGGAATTTTTTCATTATGATGTATAATATCATATTACTAAGAAATTCAAACAAAAAATATGAGAATGGAGCGGATATTATGGCAAAAGCTGAAGCTAATTTTGACAGATTTATTGATAGTTTATTGAAAAATGCGGAAATAAATGCGGATTATCAAGGCAGTAATGTTTTCGATATTGATAATGCCCTAAAATCTGCTTCAAAAAAGCAAACAAATAATCCCGGATTTCCTGAATATGTTGCAGTAATTAACGACTACGTTCTTGTTATTGAAAACAAATCGGATAGAAATTATAACTGTTTAAAGGAAGAGAATGGGGATATTTCTTTATCTGTTAACGCAACAGAAAACTATGCAGTAAATGGGGCTGTATTTTATTCCAAAAAAATTATTGAACAAACGTCTTTTAAAAAGATATTTGCTTTTGGATGTTCAGGCGATAATAAACACCATATCATTCAACCAGTTTTTGTTGATGACAATGGGTATAAGTTTCTTGATGAAGTGGAAACATTTGAAAATTTTAACGAAAAAAATATAGATAAATATTTTAGTCAAGTAGTTAATGAAGAAGTTTTACCTGAAGACATAGAGCTTGAAGATGTTTTAAAGAAGGCAGCCAAACTGCATGAACATTTGCGAAATTATGGAAGTTTGGGTGAAACAGAAAAACCACTAGTAGTTTCTGGGATTTTGCTTGCTTTACGTGAGAAGAAATATGGATTTCTCTTAAACAGTTTAACAGGAGATACAATTAAAGGTAAACGTGATGGGGATATCTTGTTTTCTCAGCTTAAAGCCAATTTGCAACGGGCAAATGTAAGTCCAGAAATAAAAAAAGAACAAATATTGCACCAATTTAACATACTAAAAGATCGACCCGAACTCAATAAAAAGCGAAATGATTTAGGTGGAATATCGCCTCTGAAATATTTTACACAGTACATAGATGATAATATATTTAAAATTATGACATCGAGCTTTTCGCATGAAGATTATCTTGGAAGGTTTTATGGTGAGTTTGTCAGGTACTCTGGAGGCGATGGTCAAAGTTTGGGTGTAGTACTTACTCCAAGCCATATAACAAAACTTTTTTGTGATTTAGTAGATTTAAAAAGTAACGATGTTGTTTTTGACCCTTGTTGCGGAACGGCAGGATTTCTGATAGCTGCGATGCACACAATGCTTGCAGGTGCAAAATCAAGTGAAGAAAGAAAACACATAAAACAAAAACAACTTTACGGAATAGAAAAACGTGAAGATATGTTTACTGTCGCTACAACAAATATGATTCTTCGTGGAGATGGGCAAAGTAATCTTTTGTGTGGAGATTTTTTAGGCTATAAACCAAAAGATTTACAGCTTAAACAACCCACTGTTGGTTTTATGAATCCTCCCTATTCACAAGCCAAAGATAAAAGCACCGCACACTTATCGGAAATAAGTTTTACAGAGCATTTACTTGATAGTCTCATTGAAGGTGGGCGTTGCGCAGTTATAGTTCCTACATCTGCTATGATTGGAAAAACTAAAAATGACAAAGCTATAAAAGCAAGTATTTATAAACACCATACTTTAGAAGGTGTTATAAGTTTAAATAAGAATACTTTTTATGGGGTAGGAACAGTTCCGTGTATAGTGATATTTACAGCTGGAGAACCACACCCGAAAGATAAAGAAGTAAAATTTATAAATTTTGAAGATGATGGTTTTGTTGTAAAAAAACATAAAGGATTAGTTGAAACAGAACTGGCAAAAGATAAAAAAGCTTATTTATTGGATTGCTGGTTTGAAAGAATTGACGATGTGCCAAGTAAATTTATGGTTAAGGCTACGGTCAAAGACGATGATGAGTGGCTACATTCTTTTTATTACTATAATGACGAAATACCGAAAGAAACAGATTTTGAGAAAAGTATAGCTGATTATCTAACCTTTGAATTCAATATGATTACACATGGTCGCGGATATCTATTTGAAGAGGAGGAGTAATTATGCTAACATTAAGTGATAGGAAATGGAAAGAATTTAATTTTATAGATTTGTTTGACATACGAAAAGGATTTTATAATAAAAAGCCTTCTGGTAGTGGGTATGGTCGTATACCTTTCTTGGGTGCTACAGAACGTAATAATGGCATAACAAGTTTTCATACGGTTGATGATATAAAACAATCTTCTAAAATGGGATATGGTAAAAATGAAAGTATAGATAAAAAAATTTTTTCTGGAAATTGTATTGCGGTTACTAACGATGGGTCAGTAGGTCATGCTTTTTATCAAAAAATCCCCTTTACTTGTAGTCATAGTATCAATCCACTATACTTAATTAATTATGAATTGAATGAAAAAATTTCTTTATTTCTTATAAGGATGATAGAAATGCAAAGGGTATGCTTTCAATACTCTAGAAAATGGAGATCCGAAAGAATGGAGAAATCTAAAATTTTATTACCAAGGAACGAACAAGGAGAACCTGATTGGATTTTTATGGAAAATTATATAAAACAAATTGAAAATATACAAAAAGAAAAATACAAGGCTTTTGCTTTAAAGAAATTAGAAAATTTGGAGTATAAAGAAATTCCAAAATTAAATGAGAAAACATGGAAAGCATTTTATTTTAAAGATGTTTTTAAATCCATACAACGGGGTAAACGTTTAAAGAAAGATGATCACATTTTAGGTGATAAACCTTATATTTCTTCTACATTTGAAAATAATGGGATTGATGGATTTGTTGGTAATAAAGATTGTAAGCAATTTTTTAATTGTTTAACAATTGCTAATAGTGGTTCGGTTGGTAGTACTTTTTTTCACAGATATGAGTTCGTGGCAAGCGATCATGTTACGTCGTTAAAGAATGATAGTTTTAATGAGTATATATACTTATTTATTATACCAATCATTAATAGATTAAAAGACAAATATAATTTTAATAGAGAAATTAATTCAAGTAGAATAAACCGTGAAAGATTGATTTTGCCTACTAAATTTGATCAAACTCCAGATTATGATTATATGGAGCAATACGTGAAAAATATAATGTATGAACAATTAAAAGCTTATTTGGAAAAGTGTTGATAACCTTATTTAAAGTTGTTCCGTTTTGTCCCCATTTATTGTTGTAGAATAATATTGTGAGATATTTTATTTCACGGTCTTTCTTGTACAGGGTGTCTGATATTCAGGTGCTCTATTTTTATTTAAGGAGGTTAAAACATTCAGAAGTCTTGTAAATACTGTGGCAAAGTCCACGATGAATGTTACAAATGTAGCAAGAAGCCTATCAAAAGAAAAAAGATAGACGATACCACCCGATTCAGAAACAGCCCAAAGTGGCAAAAGAAACGAAAGAAAATTAAAGAGCGTGACAATTATTTATGCCAAATATGTATTAGAGAGTTGTATGGAACAAAGAGAAAATATAATCACGAAAATTTGCAAGTACACCATGCAATACCTATTAACTCAAACAAGGATTTGAAACTTGATGAAAGTAATTTAATAACGCTTTGCTCTATGCACCACTCATTGTGTGACAAAGGAAAAATCCCATATGAAGAAGTAAAAAATATAATTATTGAGCAGAACTAAAAATAAATAATCCCCCCACTATCTTAAATATTTTCAGATAAAAACGCCAAACACCGACGGCCCTCATAAATTTACACCGAATTTAATAAACGTGAATTTTTTGGAAAGGAAAACAAAATGAATATACAAAAAATAAGCATAGATAAAATTAAACCTTATGAAAATAACGCAAAACTTCACCCACCTGAACAGATAGAACA
>CAKUZC010000094.1 GCA_934718145.1 uncultured Eubacteriales bacterium
TAAGCGATGAGAGTGTATAATGTTGTTTCATTAGTTAAAGTGAGTGTAATCTAAGATACATAAAAAATTATGGAACATATGTAAACGATTTGTCAAAGATTGCGGTACTGATTGCATGAGATAAAAATTTTTGGCTGGGTTACGAGAGTAATCATATTTTGTTATTAATTAATGTTAAATTATTGATTTTGCTCCCTTTGTTTTGAGGGGGCAATTAGAATTTAGATGGAAAGCAGTGAATTTTTAAATGGATACCATAGCGGCAATTTCAACACCGCAAGGAGTCGGAGGAATCGGAGTTATAAGGATATCAGGTTCAAATGCTCTAAATGTGGCTGATAAGATATTTACACCTTATTTTGTAAAAAAAGATTGTGTTAAAAATTTGTCCGATATGAAAGGATATACAGCTAAATACGGAAAAATTATAGATTCCGGAGAGTTTATAGACGATGCCGTGGCGCTTGTTTTTAGAGCTCCTCACAGCTATACGGGAGAAGATGTTGTTGAAATTTCATGTCATGGAGGAATGTACATTACCCGAAGAGTTTTAAGAACTGTTTTGGAAAATGGTGCATTGCCTGCCCAGCCGGGAGAATTTACAAAAAGAGCATTTTTAAACGGAAAAATGGACCTTTCTCAAGCCGAAGCGGTGATGGATTTAATATCCGCAAAAGGGGAAAGAGCAAATAAAATAGCTTTCAGTATGCGTGAGGGTTCTTCAGGAAAGAAGATTGGAAAAATAAAAGAAACTTTGCTGGATATTTTAGCAAGACTCAGTGTGTGGGCAGACTATCCCGAAGATGGAGATATTCCGCAAATTGATTCAAGTATGTTAAAGGAAAATCTTTTAGAAATAAAATCTGAGCTTTCTGATATGATAAAAGGTTATGATGCGTGTAAAATTTTAAAAGAAGGTGTAAAAACAGCCATAATAGGCCGTCCTAATGTTGGAAAATCCACTCTTATGAATTGTCTTTCAGGTCATGAAAAGTCAATAGTTACGGACATTCCCGGTACAACACGAGACGTTATAGAGGAATCTGTCATGCTTGGCGATATACCGCTTTTGCTCGTCGATACTGCCGGAATTCGTGAAACTGAGGACATAATAGAGAAAATAGGAGTAAAAAAATCAAAAGAATACATTGATATTTCCGACATTACCCTTCTGGTTTTGGATGCTTCTTCTCCACTTTCTGATGAAGATAGAAGTTTGTTGAAATTGTGTGATAAATCCAAAACGATAATAATTTTAAACAAATGCGATTTGCAAAAAACAATAGATACAGACGAGTTATTAACATTTTCAGATAAAATTGTTGAATTATCCGCCATAAATGGTTTGGGAACAGAAAAATTAAAAGAGATTATTGAAAATACGATAGGTATTTCCGAAATTGAGCCATCAGATGTAGTTATTTCGAGTGAAAGACAGCTTAATTCGTTAAAAAAAGTAAAGGAAATTATTGAAAATTCAATTTACGAAACAGATTTTGGAATGACTCTTGATGCAATAACTGTTTTGCTGCAAGACGCAATGGAAATTTTAATGAATTTTACAGGGGAAAATGCTTCCGAAGAGATTGTAAACAGGGTTTTTGAAAAATTTTGTGTGGGAAAATAAATTTGGAAAGTGTAAGAAGTTACAGTTTTGGATTTTAAAAAAGTTATTATGTGAAAATTTAAATTGAAAATGAAAACTATGTGAAAAAATTTTAAGTTAATTGTAGAAACAAGCTTTTTACTATGAGAATTGAGTGTAATTTGGATTTTGCGAAAGTTATTGCGTGAAGATTTAAGTTTAAAAAAATGATGTAAAGATTATTTTTAGAAGATAAATTTTAAGAGGTGCATTTTAAATTGGGAAATACTGAAAATTATGATGTTGCAGTAATAGGCGCAGGACATGCCGGAATAGAGGCGGGGCTTTCCGCTGCGAGACTTGGATGCAATACGGTTGTTTTTGCAATAAATTTGGATTCTGTGGGAAATTGCCCATGTAACCCGTCAATTGGAGGGACGGCTAAAGGTCATCTTGTACGCGAAATAGATGCTTTGGGTGGAGAAATGGGTAAAACCACGGACGAATGTTTTTTACAAAGCAGGATGCTCAATCTTGGAAAAGGCCCGGCAGTACATTCGTTGAGAGCTCAAATTGACAGAAATAAATATAAGGAAATAATGAAACATAAATTGGAGCTTCAAAAAAATTTAACTTTAAAGCAAGCGGAAATAATTGAGATTTCGCACGAAAATGATGTATGGGAACTCATTACAAGAAATAATATGCATTATCTTGTAAAGGCAGTTGTAATAGCTACAGGAACATTCTTGGAAGGAAAAGTTCATATCGGAGAAACTTCTTACTCAAGCGGACCAGATGGAGTTTTTCCTGCTATTGAATTGGGAGAGTCTATAAGAAAACTTGGACTTAGGTTAAAACGTTTTAAAACGGGCACACCGGCTAGAGTTTTGAAATCCAGCATTAATTTTGATATTTTAGAAAAGCAATGCGGCGATGAAGACATAGTTCCGTTTTCGTACAGTACAAAAAAAGTTATGGAAAATAAAGTTGCATGTTATATTTCTTGGACAAACGATAAAACAAAAGAAGTAATCCTTAAAAATCTTCATAGAGCACCAATGTATAGTGGAAAAATCGAAGGTATAGGTCCTAGATATTGTCCGAGTATAGAAGACAAAATCGTTAGATTTCCTGACAAAAAACGTCATCAACTTTTTATAGAACCGTGCGGAATCAATACTGAAGAAATGTATCTTCAAGGAATGTCTACTTCTTTGCCGGAAGAAGTTCAAATCGAGATGTACAGAACCATTCCGGGTCTTGAGAATGTAAAAATAATGCGTCCTGCATATGCGATAGAGTATGATATAGCAGACCCAACTCAAATGAATGCAACTCTTGAATATCGTGAATTTCCGGGACTTTTCGGAGCGGGACAATTTAACGGTAGTTCAGGTTATGAAGAAGCCGCAGCGCAGGGATTGATAGCCGGAATAAACGCTGCTTTGAAAATTATGAAAAAAGATCAAATAATTCTCGACAGAGGCTCGTCATATATAGGCACACTTATTGATGATTTGGTAACAAAAGGAGTTAATGATCCGTACAGGATGATGACTTCTCGTTCGGAGTATAGATTAATTTTAAGACAAGACAACGCAGATGAACGCTTAACACCTATAGGAAGAGAAATTGGATTGATAGATGATGAGCGATGGGCAGAGTTTTTATCTAGACGTGAAATGAAAAAAATAGAACTTGAAAGAGTAAAAAAAGCCGTACTACCGCCATCTGATGAACTTAATTCATTACTTGTTTCACGTGAAACATCGCCGATTTCGAGCGGAATAAAGATAAGCGAACTTATAAAAAGACCTCAAATTACATATGACGATTTAAAACCTTTTGATATTTCCAGACCGGATATTGACAAAAGAATTTTCGAACAGGTTCAAACTGAAATAAAATATGAAGGATACATTGCAAGACAAAATCGTCAAATTTCAGAAATGCGTAGATTAGAAAATAAAATTTTGCCGGAGTCGGTTGACTATAAATTAATTAAAGGACTTCGTTTGGAAGCGGCGGAAAAGCTAAGTAAGATACGTCCGCAAAATATTGGACAAGCTGCAAGAATTTCAGGAGTCAGTCCGGCAGATATTTCCGTACTTATCATTTGGCTTGCATCAAAAAACAGGAAAGGAGAGAACTAAAAATGATTATATTAAAAGATGAGGCTAAAAACGGCGGATTGGAATTGAGTGAAAAGCAAATTGAGAAATTTCGCATATACATGAATTTTTTGCTGGAATACAATAAACATACAAATCTTACGGCCATAAAAGAACCGGGAGATATAATGATTAAACATTTTCTTGATAGCATGATTTTAAGTAAATTCATAAAAATGGGTTCGGAATCGAAAATAATAGATGTTGGAACAGGAGCAGGTTTTCCCGGTGTTCCGCTTAAAATTTTAGATGAATCTGTAAATCTCACACTTGTAGACAGTTTAAATAAGAGAATAACTTTCTTAAAAGAACTTTCTGGCAAATTGAATTTAAAGATAGATATTTTTCATGCTCGGGCGGAAGAATTAGCTCAGAAAAATGAATTCAGGGAAAAATTTGATGTTGCTGTTTCCAGAGCGGTTGCTCCACTGAATATATTGAATGAATATTGCCTTGGATACGTAAAATTTGGAGGCTGTTTCGCTGCGATGAAGGGTCCAAATCCGGAAGAAGAGATTAAAAATTCGGAAAATTCAATAAATACAATGGGTGGAAAAATCAAAGAATGCAAATACTTCGAATTGCCC
>CAKUZC010000095.1 GCA_934718145.1 uncultured Eubacteriales bacterium
GACAAGCTATGATAAATATAATACTTCCTCAAACAATACGTAATATTTTGCCGGCTACAGGAAATGAATTTATAATAAACATAAAAGATACTTCTGTTTTAAATGTGATATCAGTTACAGAATTGTTTTTTGTTACAAAATCAATAAAAGGTGCTATATTTCGTACATATGAGACCTTTATTGTGGCTGCGGTTATATATTTCTTATTGACCCTTACAGTTACAAGGTTATTGAAACTTTTAGAAAAACGTATGGATGGCCCTCAGGAATTTATTCCAACTTCTTCGACTATGCCAATTGTTTTTATGAAAAAGCCGGGTGATGAATAAAATGAAAAATATTATAAAAATAAATAATTTACGTAAATCTTTTGGAGAAGCTAACGTTTTAAAGGGAATAGACTTTAGCGTTAATAAAGGCGATGTCTCTTGTATTATAGGACCGTCCGGTTCTGGAAAATCTACATTCTTAAGATGTATAAATTTATTGGAAATGCCGACATCCGGAGAAATACTGTACAAAGGTGAAAACGTTCTTAACCATAACTACAATGTTGATATGTATCGTTCAAAAGTTGGAATGGTTTTTCAACAATTTAACCTTTTTAACAACTTAAATGTTCTTGAAAACTGTATAGTAGGACAGATGAAAGTACTTAAGAAAAAATATTCAGAGTCAAGAAAAAATGCTTTGAGATTTTTAGAAAAGGTACAGATGTCAAAATTTGTCGATGCAAAACCAAAACAGCTTTCAGGCGGACAAAAACAGAGAGTTGCTATAGCTAGAGCTCTTGCTATGAATCCGGAAGTACTTTTGTTTGACGAACCGACCTCTGCACTTGACCCAGAGACTGTAGGTGAAGTTCTTAAGGTTATGAAAAGTCTTACAGAATTTCACATGACGATGATTATAGTTACTCATGAAATGGCATTTGCAAAAGAAGTTTCCAATAGGATAGTTTTCATGGATGATGGTGTGATATGTGAAGAAGGTCCCCCGGAACAAATATTATCGAATCCTAAAAATGAGCGCACCAAAAACTTTTTATATAGATTTATTGTCGGAGAGTCCAGCTAATAAAAATAGGCATTCAATACTTGAAGTGTATTGGGTGCTTAAGTTTTATTTACTCCAAATATTCCTCCTATTCCACCGGAGATTACAATTACTATTAACTTTGTAAGAGTTGAAAATGTTATAGGTCCTCTTATTACTATAAAACTTCCTATTAATATTAAAAAAAATAATATAATACCACATATACTGCCGGTTAAAATTCCGTTTTTACCTTCACATTTTCCTGCCGCAAAACCTCCTGCAAACGCGCCGAAAGATGTAAGAAAAGTTACAATTAGATGTATATATGAAGGAGATATTCCACCGGATTTGACTATTATAAGTGAACACAGAGCCATCAGTGCCACGCATATTACCGTACCGACTATTACTCCTATTAATGAAGATTTAAAAATATTCTTTTGGGTGTTATTATAAGTCAAATTAACTCCTCCTCTTTATATAACAATATTCTTTAATTTTTTAATTATGTAAAAATTTTCGATTGTAGTTTATGAGATAATTTAGCACACCAAAAAATTATTAAAATCATAAATAGTTGAGTTCATTTACAGATCTGAATTATAAATTTTCATATATATAAAAAACCACCGGTCATGCCGGCGGACTGTTATTTGTGATTTTCTACTGTAGCTATAGCCCATTTTTTGATTTTTAGTTTTTCAGAAGCGGTTTCTATTACTAAAGAATCAGAGTCGTTTTTTATACTTACTACTCTTCCTACTATACCTCCTATAGTTGTAATTTCATCACCTATGGAGATAGAGTTGCGCATTTCCTCTTCTTGCTTTCTTTTCTTTTGTTGTGGTCTGTATAACCAAAGATAAAGTCCTCCGATAACAATGGCATATATTGCCACAGTACTTATAAGTTGTCCTGCCACACCCATATTTCCGAGTAATCCTTGCATTTTTTGAACCTCCGAATTTCAATTTTATAGTATATCTCTTACCATTATACTCAGATTATATATTAATTAAGATATTCTATCAATAATTGAAAATATTTATCATCGTATTTGCTATAAAACTTATAATACCTATCTTAATAGTATATAAATTGTTGGTAAATGTGATAAATACAAGATTATGTTTACAATTGTGTTGTAAAATTTTGAGTTGTATGGTATAATGTTAACTCACAATAGCAATAAATTAGTTTTGTATAACTAGCGAGGTGAAAGCAGTGAAAGAAAGTATTCATCCAAAATATTCCGAAACTGAAATAAGGTGTTCTTGTGGGAATGTAATAAAGACAAGATCCACTAAAAGCGATATTCTTGTTGAGGTATGTTCTAAGTGCCATCCTTTCTTTACAGGTCAGCAAAAATTTGTTGATGCAGGAGGACGTGTCGGAAGATTTCAAAGACGTTTGGAAAGCGTTAAAAACAGTAACAAGGCATAAGCCTAGTTGTTGTTTAAAATCTAAGCTTAAAATGATGGGCGGCGCAATTTATGCGTTGCCTATTGTGTCAGTGTGGTGAAAAAATTGTCGTGCTTTGTAACTATAAAAAACACTGAGTGTTTTGAAGAGACGGAAAAACGTTCCAAATTTATTTCATATAGTTTTCCGGTCAATTCGGATTCTGAAGCTATGGATTTTTTAAAAAAAATTAAATCAAAACACCCCGATGCTCGTCATCATGTATATGGATATGTTATAAATGGTAATTTTGAGAAATATTCCGATGATGGAGAGCCGTCAGGGACGGGAGGTTTACCTATAATAAATGCTATAAAAAGCATGAATTTAAGTAATGTTTTAGTAATAGTTGTGAGATACTTCGGAGGAATACTTTTGGGAACAAACGGGTTAAGAACGATGTATAGTTCCGGTGCATCTCATGTTTTAAGCCTTTGCGAAAAAGTTAAAATGGTTTTATGCAGCCGTTTTTTCATTGACGTTGATTATCATAATTATAAAAAGGTTGAGTCCGTTATTTGCAAAAACGGAGCTAAAATTTTAAATACAGAATATTTTCAAGATGTAAAATTGGAGTGCCTTGTCAAAAGGGAAAATTTTTTAAATTTAAATGAACAATTAACTGGAATCTTGAAACGATCAAATTGCTGTAGTTTTTTAAATGATGAGTACTACGCATTTTAATGTTTATCGATATTTTGTAAAGGTTAGTTGATTGATAAATTCTATTTTGAGAAAGAGGTGTGTCTAAGATGAATATAAGAGAATCTATGGAATTTAATGAAACAAAGTATTTAAGTAAATTTGCTTCTCTTTCAAAAAATTCAGTTGGAAGAAAAATTTACGAAGAGCCTTGTGAAATCAGGACAGATTTTCAGCGTGATCGTGATAGAATAATACATTGTAAATCTTTCAGAAGACTCAAACACAAAACACAGGTTTTTATTTCACCGAAAGGTGACCATTACAGAACTCGTTTGACTCATACTCTTGAAGTCGCTCAGATTTCAAGAACTGTTGCAAGAGCGTTGGGTATGAATGAAGATTTAACAGAAGCTATTGCCTTAGGACACGACCTCGGACACACTCCTTTTGGTCATGCCGGAGAAGGGGCTTTGAATGAACTTTTTTCGGGAGGATTTAAACATTATGAGCAAAGTGTTAGGGTTTTATCAGTACTTGAAAATGAAGGAAATGGACTTAATCTTACAGGTGAAGTTTTAAACGGCATTTTGTGTCACACAAAAGGGAAAGAAGCTTTTACTCCGGAAGGAAGAATAGTTCGTCTTTGTGACAAAGTTGCTTACATAAATCACGATATAGAAGATTGTGTTCGTGCCGGAATTATAAAAATAGAAAATCTACCCAAAGAATTTACTGATCTATGTGGATTTAGATATTCTCAGAGAATAAATGCAATGGTTTTGTCTATAGTAAAAAACAGTGTTAAAGGTGAAATTAAAATGGATGATACTATGAAAAAGGCTTTCGAAAAAGTTCATGATTTCATGTATTCGAACGTTTATCTTAATAAGAAGTCTTTTTCCGATGATTCAAAAGTGCCTTTTGTTATTCGGTGTTTATATAATTATTTTAAAGAGAATGTAGAAAAAATTCCCAAATATCTTCGTAAAATAGCGGATTCAGAGGGAAAAGAACGAGCGGTGTGCGATTATATTGCAGGAATGACAGACAGTTTTGCGGCAGACATCTTCAAGGATATTTTTATTCCTAGGTCAGTTTAAATGTTTTGATTTATGCGGTTGTATCTTAGTATGGGTAGGTG
>CAKUZC010000096.1 GCA_934718145.1 uncultured Eubacteriales bacterium
TTAAACGTAGCTACCAATGTTTCTGTGGTTTTATGATGATTCGGTAAAGCTTGGTCTATATAGGGACCATTTGTCCTATTTGAAAAGCTATTTTGTTTATTAGTCGTGTTGTCATTGCCACTTGAAGAATTGTCTTGTTTATTGATTGCGTTGTCATTGCTACCGGGAGAATTATCTTGTTTACTGGTTGCGTTGTCATTGCTACTTGAAGAATTGTCTTGTTTATTGATTGCGTTGTCATCACTACTTGAAGAATTATCTTGTTTATTGATTGCGTTGTTATCACTACTTGAAGAATTATCTTGTTTATTAGTTGCGTTGTTATCACTACTTGAAGAATTATCTTGTTTATTAGTTGCGTTATTATTGCTACTTGGAGAATTATTCTGCTGATTGGTTGTATCACCATTATTATTTGAAGGATTACTTTGCTGATTGGTTGTGTTGTTATTGTTAGAAGATGAGTTTCCGAATAAGTATTTTATTCCCAAAACTGTTCCCAATCCTAAAATTGCTCCTCCGAACCCGTAAATAAGTTTCTTAATAAGAGAAGAATTATCGTTTTCTTTTTCACTTTTCGTGCTTTTGTTAGATACAATAATTTGATTGTTTTCAACAATTTTTCCATTTGCGTGCACAGAACACAAATCATTTGTAAGTGGAACTCCTATACACAACAGAGCAAGTACGCCGGATGTGATCTTTTTAATCATAGCTTTATCCTTTCTGATTTTAAATTTAATCATATTATATCACTTTTATAAATGAATGTAAATATTTAAGGGTTTCTATTTTTTAAATTTTAATTTTTTAATAAAAAAGAAAAGCTCAATGCTTTCCTCTTTTGTGTAAATTATCGTAAGACTTAGTTATTCGCTGAATTATTGTTAATGGACTCAACCTTATCCGGTCCGCTGCTGCACTTAGAACGATTTTGCTGCAATTCATATTCTCCTAATATTTTTCTTTTAATTATGTCATTGAGCATAAACTCGTTCGATTCTCTTTTTGAATTTTTTTCAACCACTTTACCTGCTACTCCGTAATTAGTAGTTTTGCTTGTTACTTTGTAACCAGCTGTTTTGTCTGCTACCTTGTAATTAGTCGTTTCGTCCGCTACTTTACAATCAGCCATTTTATCACCCACCGTTAATTATGGTAACAACTAAGCTCATGTAAAAATTTTAGCATATATTACCTGCTTTTACAATTAAAATTATAAAAAATAATTAATTAATAAATTTACGAAAATTTACTTATTTTTCAATGATCAATAAATTTTCAAAATCCAAACACACTAATATATGCCCTATTTACAATATTTTTTAGCAATATACTTTTACTGCGCAAGATACTGTCGCTCCTACCATAGGATTATTTCCCATACCTATAAATCCCATCATGTCAACATGTGCTGGGACGGAAGAAGAACCTGCGAATTGAGCGTCTCCGTGCATTCTACCCATAGAATCAGTTAAACCGTATGAAGCCGGGCCGGCTGCCATATTGTCCGGATGGAGTGTTCTGCCGGTTCCTCCACCTGATGCAACTGAAAAATATTCCTTATGATTTTCATTGGCCCATTTTTTATATGTTCCCGCGACGATATGTTGAAATCTTGTGGGATTAGTTGAGTTACCTGTTATGGAAATGTCTGTTTTTTCGTGTTTTAAAATTTCCAAACCTTCAATAGCGTCGTTGGCGCCATAACATCTTATTTGAGAACGTTCGCCTTTTGAAAAAGAAGTTTCGGATACTATATTTAGTTTTCCTGTGTCAAAATCATAATAAGTTCGAACATAGGTGAAACCGTTAATTCTGGAAATTATATAAGCTGCGTCTTTGCCCAAACCGTTCAAAATAACTCTTAAAGGAGTTTTCCTTGCTTTGTTTGCGGATTTTACTATACCAATTGCTCCTTCAGCTGCGGCAAAAGATTCATGACCTGCTATAAATGCAAAACATTTTGTGTTTTCTTTTAGAAGTCGTGATGCAAGATTTCCATGTCCGATACCGACTTTTCTGGAATCTGCTACAGAGCCGGGTACACAAAACGCTTGCAATCCTTCTCCAATATATTCAGCTGCTTTATGAGCTGAATCAGGATTGTTTTTAATTGCTACGGCACATCCCAGAGTATATGCCCAAACTGCATTTTCGAAAGCTAAAGGTTGAATTGATTTAACTATTTTATCAGGAAATATATTTTTTTCATTGCAAATTTTCTTAGCTTCATTTAAATCTGATATGTTGTATTTTTGAAGGCATTTTTCTATTGAATCAATTCTTCTGTCAAATCCTTCAAAGTTAATTATATTTTTCATGATTTCTTCCTTTCCTAAAAAATCAATGTTTTTTATTCAGAACGAGGGTCGATAAATTTAACCGCTTCATCGAAACGCCCGTATGTTCCTGTGCTTGATTCGAAAGCTTCTTCAGCTGAAATTCCATTTTTGATTTTATTAATCATTGCTCCAACATTTACGAATTTATAACCTATTACTTCATCGTTTTCGTCAATGGCTAACTTTAAAATATATCCTTCAGCTGTTTGAAAATATCTCACACCTTTTTTTGCGGTAGATATTATTGTACTTACTTGAGAACATCTGTTTTTTCCGAGATCTTCAAGACTTGCACCTATAGGTAGTCCGTTTTCTGAAAAAGCTGTTTGGGAACGACCGTAAATAAGCTGTAAAAATATTTCTTTCATGGCGTCATTTATAGCATCACATACTAGATCGGTATTAAGACACTCGATAAGAGTTTTTCCGGGAAGTATTTCTCCAGCCATGGCAGCGGAATGAGTCATTCCCGAACATCCTATTGTTTCTACAAGAGCTTCTTCGACTATTCCATTTTTTACGTTTAAAGTAAGTTTACAAGCACCTTGCTGTGGAGCGCATTTTCCAACCCCGTGAGACAAACCGCAAATATCCTTTATTTCAAGGGCTTTTATCCATTTTCCTTCTTCAGGGATAGGTGAAGGGCCGTGATGTGGACAACTTCTTATTTTATACATGCTGTTTATTTCTTCTGAACAGTTCACTTTGTTTCCTCCTGTTTTCCGATTGTGTTTTTAATAATTTTGTAAATTCTTTCATTTGCATTGTTGATAGCAATTCTTTTAAGATTTTTAGAGTATTTTTCAGAAACATTTTCTTTTCCGTTTAATATACGATTTATTTCGTTCCATAATTTTTCTGCAGTTAAATCTTTTTCTTCGATTATGCTTGCGGCATTTTCATTTACTAAAGCCATTGCATTGTGATATTGATGGTTCTCTGCAACATTTGGAGAAGGAATCAGTATGGCCGGTTTTGCTGAAGCTTCTATCTCACTTAAAGTTGTGGCTCCTGAACGACATATTACCAAATCTGCTGCACTTAAACATTCCGGCATATTTTTTATGTATTCCTTAAATATATATTTTGGATTACTTGATATATCAATTCCTTTTTCTGTGATTTTTTCTTCGAAATCATGTCCTTTTTTACCAAATCCGTGAATATATGTGTAAGGAGAATCGTCTTTATGATTAATTATGACTTGAGCCATTACATCGTTTATCTTTTTTGCACCCAAACTTCCTCCAAAAGAAAGTATTACAGGCCCTTGTTTTATTCCGAGAGATTTAAAAGATTCATTTTTGTCTGCGATAAATATTTTTTTTCGCACCGGATTTCCGGTAATTTCAGTTTTTGCGGATTGAGGTAAGTGCTTTTTAGCTTCTTCGTTTATAATTAGCACTCTTGAAGCTTTTTTTGCAAGTAGTTTTGTTGTTACTCCCGGATAGGAATTTGAATCATGTATCAAAAACGGTATTTTAAGACTATGAGCAGTTCTTAAAAATGAACCACATACATATCCTCCGGTTCCTACACATATATCAGGTTTGAATTCTTTTAATATCTTTCTTGATTCAAAAGAGGAAATAATTATATTTTTTATGGTTATCAAATTTTTTTTAACTGATTCAAAATTCAGTTTTCTTGCAAATCCCGAAACGGTTATGCCTTTAAATTCAAATCCGGCTTCAGGGACGAGTTTTTCTTCCATTCCACCTTTAGCTCCGACGTATAGTATTTCACTGTTTGGTTCTTTTTCTTTAACGTAATCAGCAAGTGCGAGAGCAGGGTTTATGTGTCCTGCAGTTCCTCCGCCTACAAATATTATCTTCAAAATAATCACTCCATATCGATTAACTTTTTTCCATATTTGAAGTTCGGGAAATTGAAAGTATTATTCCCATTTGAGCAAGAAGCATTAAAAG
>CAKUZC010000097.1 GCA_934718145.1 uncultured Eubacteriales bacterium
AGTTGATTTGAATTATTCCAAGCATTCTCTGTATTCTATAGGTATGTTTATGTAATTTACTTCCGAAATTTCGGCAAATTTGTCTGGTGATTGTTTTATTTCATCGCTATTTCTCAGGTCAATAACTGTTTTCACATTATAAACTTCAATAAGCTTCTTCATATCATTCTTCGATGATTTATCCGTATTCCCCGAACGGTAAAACACATTGTGTTTAGTAAATTTACCGCCATCAGTTTTATATCCTCCTAAATCCCTTATATTTACTACATTTTCCAGTTTTATCAAGTTTATATGTTCTCGCTTATGATTAAGTTTACATAAATTGTACTCTTGTAAAGTTTGATTTTCCATACTCATTTAATACTCCTGTTATTTAGGCTTCCTGCGGGTTGTGAATGCAATTCAATACATAATAATTCCACTTTGAATGCCTTCTTAATATTTAAACTTATTATAGCACATGCATCATAAACCGCAAAGTGGAATTAGCCTCTTCTGTTTTCAAAATATTTTTTACTTTGACACACTATAAAGCGCATTTGCACAATTATTTAAAAGTGCATAATTAAATATAAAAGTTAATCAGTTTAAAATTCAGGTTTCAAATGAAGTTATTTTCGATACTTTTTATTGAAAAATTTTGTATTGTATGATACAGTAAGTGGTAATGTTTTAATTTAAGGAGCGAGTGTAAAATGTGGATATTAAACGATCTTGAAAAGTTTAAACATAGCAATGAAATTGCTATTATTCACAGAGAAGAACGTATTACTTTCAAGGAACTTTGGGAAAAATCTGAAAAAATAGCAAACTATATTAAAAAAAATTGCAAAACAAAAGCACCAGTTTTAATATACGGGAATAAAAACATAAATATAATACCTGTAATGATAGCGTCGCTTAAAACGGGTAGAGCTTATTGCCCTGTGGACGTAACTTACCCGCCTGAAAGGCTATATAAAATTTCGAAAACCACAAATTGCGAAATTATATTTAACTTTTCAGAATTAGATCTAGAAACAAATTTGCAAGTAATTGATGGTAATAAAACGGAAAATATATATAAATCTGAAAATGAAATACATTCAAAAGATGATTGGGTAAAACCGGATGATGTTTGCTATATACTATTCACATCAGGAAGTACCGGCGAACCCAAAGGCGTTCCTATAAACCGTAAAAACATAGAAAATTTCGTAGACTGGTTTAAAGAAAGCTGCCAAATTCCAAACGACTGCCAAACTATATTAAATCAAGTTTCATATTCTTTTGATGTTTCGGATATACCTATTTATATTTATCTTCCAATGGGTAAAACACTTTTTAGTATTGATCTTGAAATGATTCAAAATTTAAAAGAATTATTTGAATATTTAGAAAAAAGCGATATTTCTGTTTGGATATCCACACCGTCATTTTTAGAAATTTGCAATTTTGATGCTAAATTTAACTGTAAGATGCTTCCTAAACTTAAAAAATTCATTCTGGCAGGAGAAGTTCTTAGTAAAGGGTTAGTAAAATCGATATATGAAAATTTTGAAGGTTCAGTTGTTGTGAATGGATATGGCCCAACTGAGGGAACTGTACTTTTTAGTGCTTGCGATATAACTAAGGAAATGCTCGAAAGTGAAAATAGTTTGCCAATAGGAAAAATTTTACCCGAAGCAAAGTACTTTATTATTGGCAAAGATAATTTACCCGCCAAAGAAAAAGAAATAGGCGAATTAGTAGTTGTAAGTAATAGTGTAAGCAGTGGGTATTATAACGATAAAGAAAGATCTGAAAAATCATTTTTTAAAGATGAAAAAACAGGCAAAATGGGCTATAAGACAGGCGATTTGGTCTTTGAGCAAGATAAACTTTTGTATTATATTTCAAGAAAAGATTCTCAAATAAAGTTAAATGGTTTTAGAATTGAAGTTGATGATATAGCTCGCAATTTAGAAACTCTCGATTATATAAAAAGTAGTTTGGTATTACCAATTTTAAAAGACGGAAAAGTTTCATATTTAGCCGCTTTTATAGTTGTAAAAGAGGATGCCAAATTATCAGGAAGAGAACTTACGGTTAAGGTGAAAAAAGATTTAAAAGCTTTGGTTCCTTCGTATATGGTTCCAAGAAAAATAAAGGAAATAGATAAATTCCCTCTAAATACAAACGGTAAAATAGACCGAAAAAAACTTTTGGAGGAATTTTAGATGACTATAAGTTTATATTCGGACTTATTTTTTATTTATTTGCTTATTTTATCGCTTTTACCTGCAGTAATTTTAGGACTTGTGGGAAAAAACTCAAAAATTTATGGTATGCTTATTTCGATAGTATTTGTTCCTTTAATTATTGGTCTGAGGCCATCAAAATTACTTCAGTTTTTAGCGTTTATATTTTTTGAATTAGTACTTGTAAAGAGTTATCAGTATATTCATAGTAAAACTAAAAATAAATTTTTATACTTTTTAACTTTTTTTCTTTCCATACTACCGATTTTTGCAGTAAAGCTTTGTGTGCATTCGAGTAGATTTAGTTTTCTTGGTTTTGTGGGGATTTCTTATATTAGTTTTAGAATATGGCAGATTATAATTGAAATCCATGATGATCATATAGATAAACTACCCATTTTGGACATGCTATATTTTATAACATTTTTTCCTTGTATACAGTCTGGACCGATAGATAGATTTGGCCGATTTTCTGAAGATCTAAAAAAGCAAGTAAGTCCTAAAGAGTACGCTAACGATTATTTGATTTTTGGACTGAAAAAATTATGTATGGGAATACTTTATAAGCTTGCTATAGCTTCACTTATAAATAACTTTGTTATAGAGAAACTCCCGAAAGAGATCAATTTTTCAAGTGCAATAATTTATATGTATGCCTATACTTTTTACCTGTTTTTTGATTTTGCCGGATATTCAAACTTTGCAATAGGTATAAGCAGTATTTTAAAAATAAGATCCCCGGAAAACTTTAATAAACCATTTTTGTCAAAAAATATGAAAGAATTTTGGGACAGATGGCATATATCTCTTTCTAAATGGTTTGGGGATTATCTTTTTAGTAGATTCGTTTTAAATACACTCAGGAATGGTACTTTTAAAAACAAAAAAGTGGCTATAAGATGTGGATATATGCTTACTATGACTGTCATGGGACTTTGGCATGGATTTTATTTATTTTACTTAATATATGGCATTTATGAAGGTCTTATGTTGGTATTAACCGATATTTACTTGAAGTCGAAAGTTTATAGAAAATTTAAAAAGTCAAAGCTGTTTGAACCTATAAGCATATTTGTATGCTTTAATATAGTGGCATTTGGTATGCTACTATTTTCGGGATATTTGTTTAAATTTTAAAAAGGAAGTGTATTGTTTTGAATTTTGAAAATTTAGCTTTAGAAATAATGGAAAATGTTTGTGAAACAGATGAGGTAAGAGAAAACTTAGATTTAGATCTTTTTGATACTGGATTTATCGATTCGCTTTCAGTTATTAATATAATTTTAGAGATCGAAAATAAACTTAAAATAAGACTGCAACCAACAGATTTTGAAAAAAAAGATATTTCAACTATCAATAATTTCAAGCTTTTCTTAGAAAGGGCGGCTAATAAAGAAAAATGAAAAGAAAATTAAAAGCTATATTTTTGGTGTTAATATCAATATTTTTTTCTGCCGTTTTACTTTTTGCCTTTGATAAATTTTTAAATGAACAAATAGAATTAAATTATAACGATGCGCTTGGAAGAACATATGGTGTCGATGAAATGAATAAAGGGATTAAACTTCTTTCGCATAATGCTAAAAAAGACGATTTGATTATTCTTGGCTCATCGGAACTCGCCAACGCGGATTATATCGCTCAAAATCCAGCAAACATCTTCCCAAATAACCATCTTGCCTCTTCCCCGAGTTTGGTTGGCAGAGCATATGTACAGGATTTACTTAACGGGATAAAAATAGGTGCTTTAGGCGATAGTTTTAAAGATAAAAAAATAATACTTATAGTTTCGCTCCAGTGGTTTTTAGATAAAGAAATTAACAAAGACGGTTTTAAAGCACACTTTTCAGAACTTCAATTTTATAAAACTATGAATAATGAAAAAATAAGCGAAAATGAAAAGAAATATATTTGTGCAAGAGTTTCGAATTTAGCAGCGAGAGAATCCTCACTTGTTGCACCTTTGCTTTATTCCTATTTATATTCTCACGAAAATATTTTTTCAAAAGTAGGGCTTGAAATTTTAAAACCATACTACTTT
>CAKUZC010000098.1 GCA_934718145.1 uncultured Eubacteriales bacterium
ATGTTATATTTTGAGTTTTATAATCAAGTTGAGAATTAATTGAATTTATAAATTCTTTGGCACTATTTATTGAAAATTCTTTATTTTCTATTGAGGAGGTTACTCCAACACCTTCTACAGAATTAATATTTATTATTTTATCTCTGATATCTTTTAATTTTTCATACAATTTTTCTACATATTCTTTATTTTCAGAATTAGAAAGAATTTCTTTATAAAATTTATATAAGTCACTGTTCTTTTGGATGCATTTTCCGCTAAATGTAGAACTTACATCGAAAAATTTTAACATTACAGGAGTAAGGTCATCATATCGAGAAATTATACCTTTTACAAAATTTAGTAAATTTTTTTTATCGAATTTTATATTGTTTATTTGTTCATTTATCAAATCCATTGCTTTTTTTGAATCTTCTTTTTTACACGTTATGTCCAATACAGCATATAGCTGCTTTTTACCATTTTTAGTTGATATAAATCCTGAAATATTTTTTCTTAAAATACTCGATTCTTTACATTTAATTTCTTCACGTGAATAATTTTCAGTGTCATTTGAATTTATAGAATTTATCAGCAGAGCTACGTATTTTTTTTCTTCATCGGAAATTTTGTTAGCATTAAATACAAATTTATACGATATGAAATCTCCGATATCTTGACTTGTATAATAATAATCTTTATTTTCCAATTTTTGGATATCAAGAGGACAGCTAAATACTGGAGTATTTATATCGGAAAGTTTTTTGAACATTTTTTCTATTTTTTCTAAATCTTCAGGTTTATTGGGAGATTCAGCCCATTTTTTTTGCTCTTTATAATTTTTAGTTAAAATCTTCTTTTGTGGAGTAAGAGATTTAATTTTTTCTTTAATTTTGCTTGAATTATTCAATGACATATCAGTTGACGGTTCAAAGATTGTTGTAATATAATCTTTTTTCAAAAATATATCATTTACAGTTTCCATAACAGATTTTTTAGGTTTCTCGGTTAAAAAATATTTATCTGAGCAAGGGTCGTTGAATCTTATAAATGAATTTATAAAACATTTAGAATTCAAATTTTTATCGTACATTCTTGAAATAAATGAAAGTTTATCATCAAATTTTCGACTGTTTTTATTTGCATTAATTTCAGATTGAGTTATAGGATATTTTGCAAAAGTTTCCGTTAATATATTATGTATTTTTTCTGGAGTTACCAATTCTGAATCTTTAAAACTAAATGATATTTCTAATAGTGGATCATAAAAAACTTGGTTACATGATGCATTTACGGTACATCCTTTTTCTTTAATAAATTTGCTCTGATTCGAATTGGGATTGTTAAGTACAGAACAAATAATATGTATAGATTCGATGTTTTTATTATACGTTTCCCAGTCTAAGATATGTGTAACGGAAGCTACTTTAGTTTTTTTATTCGTTTCTGGTTGATAATATTTTTCTAAATTTAATTTAGAAATTTTTTTAGGATCTTGACTTAAATATGTTACTCCTTTAAAGTCTTTTTTGTTATATCCTTGCAAATAATCTCTATCTATCCATTGCATAAACTTTTCATAATTTATGTTTCCGCTCATATAAATTACCATATTTGTGGGATGATAGTACTTTTTATAAGTTTGACAGACTTCATCATAAGTCAAATCCATAATTTTTTCAGGCATTCCTCCCGAAAAATTCTTTCCTTGAGTATCGGGAAACACATTTTTTATCAACTGACTTATTATGTTTCCTTGTGAACCTTTTTGCATTTCATTGAACACTGTACCATTGGGGATAAGGTTTTCTTTGTTGTCGAGTTCAAATCTTATTCCTTCTTTTTTAAATATTTTCTCATCACTTAAAAATGATGGGTGAAATACACCACTTGAATATATTTTTGCCAAGGATTCCAATTCATCCTCATCAGTGCTCGATACAGGAAAAGATGTGTAACACGGATAGGTCATTCCGTTCATGGAGTTGGCGTGGGCAATTTTTGATAATTCCCATATCATACTTTTACATGGATATTCTTTGCTTCCATTTAATATGCAATGTTCGATTATGTGGTTTATTCCTTTATCATTTTCGGGAGGAGTGCGTACACTTATTTCAAATTTTTTATTTAAATTATTATTTTTTTCTACTATTAACCAAGCTCCGGATTTATCATGCTGATAAGCGAGTATATTATGTCCGTCTATGGATAAATCTTTTTTTAATGAAAAACCATGTATATTTGAACTTAATTTACATGAAATTTCAGATGTTTTTAGATCTTTTAAAGCTGATATACATGGAATATTAATTGGAGAAACAGTAGTTAAAACAGTTAAAATAATTGCTAAAGATTTTCCTTTTGAAAACAATATTTTCATTTAAATCTTCCTTATATCGATATGATTAAATATAAGTTAATTATACCATTATTTTATATTAAAATCAATATAAAACGTCTGAAAAATTAATTTAATTTACTTTGTAAATATTGTGAGTATTTGGCCCATTCATTTTATCGCAATAAAAAGCACTGCATACTCAAAGTTTGTGATAAGTACAAAGAGTGCAGTCATAATTGTGTATTATAAAGTAATTTAACTGAAAGAGGGATAATATTGTGGTTTTTTGAATTTATAAAAACACTGTCATCAATACCATTTTTAATTCTTCATGTAGTATCTGCACATTCTTTTCCAAAACCACTGTCGTCCAAAGAAGAAAAAAAATATATAAATTTGCTTAATTCAGGGGATATGAAAGCAAAAGATAAATTGATAAAACATAATTTGCGTCTTGTTGCACACATTACCAAAAAATATTATTTCAATAAA
Source organism: uncultured Eubacteriales bacterium (assembly GCA_934718145.1). Taxonomy (GTDB): domain Bacteria; phylum Bacillota; class Clostridia; order Oscillospirales; family Acutalibacteraceae; genus UMGS1491. Next base: position 2,816 of record CAKUZC010000098.1, read on the forward strand.
AGTGACCCTGATGACCTTATTTCCATAGGAACAATAGGTCTTATAAAAGCAGTAAACACATTTAAACCGGAAAAAGGTATTAGACTTTCAAGTTATGCATCCAGGTGTATTGAAAATGAAATCCTTATGTATTTTCGAAATTCCAAAAAATCTTCTCTAGATATTTCGATGGATGAACCTATTGAAACAGACAAAAATGGGAATGTTCTTACTCTGATGGATACAATTGCTACGGATGATTCTGTAGTAGATGAGATAGATACTAAAATGAATATACAAAAGCTCGGTAAGTACATAAAAAATCACTTAACCGAACGCGAACAGACAATAATATGTTTGAGATATGGACTTAGCGGCAACGCTCCGCTTCCTCAAAGAGTTGTAGCTCAAAAACTTGGAATTTCTCGTTCTTACGTTTCAAGAATTGAAAAAAAAGCAATAGAAGTTTTAAAAAATTTATTTTAGTATAAGTAAATTTAGAAAATATTTTTATATTTGTTATAAAAGGCGGTAAAGTTTTTTTCTTCCAGTGTTTCACGAATTTTTTCCATAAGGCTATTGTAAAAATGTAAATTATGCATTACAGCTAATCGCATACCCAGCATTTCTTTGCTTTTTAAAAGATGGCGAATATAGGCTTTTGAGTGATTACGGCATGTTGGACAATCACATTGAGTATCTAGTGGGGTAGAATCTTTTTCATACTTTGCATTTAGTATGTTTATTGAACCGTTCCAAGTAAAAATTTTCCCATGGCGTGCATTTCTGCTCGGCATGACACAATCCATAAGGTCCACTCCTCTGGCGACTGCTTCTATAATGTTTCTAGGAGTGCCAACGCCCATTAAATATCGCGGCTTATCCGAAGGCATATATGGTTCTACAGTTTCAATAATTTCATACATTTCTTCAGCTGTTTCGCCCACAGCAAGTCCGCCTATTGCGTATCCGTTTAAATCAAGTTCTCGAATTTTTTCCATGTGTTCAATTCTTATATCTTTATATGTACTTCCTTGATTAATGCCGAAAAGCATTTGATTTTTATTTAAAGTTCCTTCAAGTGAATTCAGTTCATCCATCTTTTTTTTGCAACGCTTAAGCCATCTCACTGTTCTTTCACAAGAATTTTTTGTATAGGAGTATTCTGCCGGGTTGGCAATGCACTCATCAAAAGCCATAGCAATTGTTGAGGCCAAATTTGATTGAATTTGCATGCTTTCTTCCGGACCCATAAATATTTTACGCCCGTCAATATGTGAAGAAAATTCTACTCCTTCTTCTTTTATGTTTCGCAGTTTGGCTAAAGAAAAAACTTGAAATCCTCCGCTATCGGTCAAAACTGGTCCTTCCCATGAAGTAAAGTTTCTTATTCCACCTTGACTTTTTACTATTTCATCTCCAGGTCTTAAATGAAGATGGTATGTATTGCATAACTG
>CAKUZC010000099.1 GCA_934718145.1 uncultured Eubacteriales bacterium
TGCTACGGCTGCATTTCTTATTATATTTTCAGCTATTTCCATCATTTTTTTATAATCGGCATAAGCTTCATAAAGTTCGATAGTCGTAAATTCAGGATTATGACGAGTTGACATACCTTCATTTCTAAAAAGACGGCCTAATTCGTAAACTCTGTCCATTCCTCCAACTATAAGCCTTTTTAAATAAAGTTCAGGAGCAATTCGCAAGAAAAGGTCTATATCAAGAGTGTTATGGTGAGTAACAAACGGCTTTGCGGCAGCACCTCCGGGAATTACATTCAAAATAGGAGTTTCAACCTCCACATAACCGTTTTCATCGAGATATTTTCTGATTTCCTTTATTATTCTACTTCTCTTTACAAATGTGTTTTTTATTTCAGGAGACGAAATCAAATCCAAATACCTTTGACGATATCTGGTATCTGTATCTCTTAAACCGTGAAACTTCTCAGGAAGGGGCAAAAACGATTTAGAAAGAAGTTTTATTTCTTTCGTATGCACTGAAACTTCCCCACGACGTGTTTTAAATACGAACCCTTTAAGCCCTACAATATCCCCTATATCCCAAGAAGAAGACATTTGTCTGTAAGTTTTTTCGTCTATATCATCAACTTTTACGTAAATTTGAATTCTACCGCTCGAATCCAAAATATCCATAAAGGAAGCTTTGCCCATTTTTCTCCAGCTTACTATTCTTCCGGCAATAGAAACATCTTTACCTTCAAAATCTTCAAAATTTTCCTTTATATCATTGGCGAGATTTTTTTGATCAAATTCAGTCTCATCAAACGGATTGCTGTTTTCCGATTTGAGAGTTTCAAATTTTTCACGCCTTATCTTCATCATTTCGTTTATATCGCACTCTTCATTTAAAGAAGAATCTTTTATATCTTTTTTATTTTCCATACTTTCAATTTCCTTTATTTATAAATTTCAAGCACTTCGTACTCGCAAATTCCTCCTGGAGTCTCAACTTTTATCTGATGGCCCTCTCTGTGACCTAATAAGGCCGCCCCAACCGGAGATTCATCCGATATTCTTCCGTCGCGCGGACTTGCCTCACTGGAACCGACTATTTGATAATCAACTACCTCGTTGAAAGTAATATCTTTAACTTTAACTTTTGATCCAACGTGAACAATGTCCGTACTGAGTTCATGCTCGTCGATAACTTTAACATTTTTGAGCATTGCCTCAATTTCCAATATTCGAGATTCCATTATAGCCTGTTCATTTTTAGCTTCATCGTATTCACTGTTTTCAGAAAGGTCTCCGAAAGAAAGCGCTACTTTTATTTTTTCAGCTATCTCTTTCCTCTTAACGGATTTTAAGTTTTCAAGTTCGTTTTCTAAATTTTTTAACCCTTCTTCGGTTAATATAACCTGTTTTTCCAAATGTTTCCACTCCATTTTATTAAAATATGCCACGCACTTTCCCTCCCACTGTACTTGAGGGAGGGAACTTTATAACCTGTCATTATAATATGTAATTATAACGAATTATTTTACTAAATGTCAAGAAAAAATAAAACTTTAAGACAATACGAAATGTTTTAAATAAACTGTTTATGTAATTTGAAAATTTTATTTTTTATCCTTTGAATTTTCACACGCCCCTGAAGTCCCTGACGGTGCCGAACCACCGTAAAAATTAGGAACTTTTCCAACTATAACTGTTTCTGCGGCTAAAACTGTAGTATCAATTTCAGTAACACATGAAGCTCCCGGCATTGTAACACTTACTTTAGTATCAACCGATATATATATTCTATGAAGAGTTTGATTTATTCCTGAATTTAAAAAATCACTTTTAATATCAGTATGAACACTTCCTGAAGCGGAAATTTTTATTGGAATTCGTGGACCTTTCCCATTTAAAAGCTCCCAACCGGTTAGCGTTCCGAACGCCATTAAAACTTTTTTGCTTTTTAAATTTTGAAAATTTTTCTGAATGAGCAAACTTATATGAGATTTAAGATTATTTATTTTTTCAATATTTACGGACACCGCAATAATTTGGCCGTCTTTATCTTTATCCAAATTTACCATATCGGAATAATAGCATGCGTTACTTTTCATATCTTCTAAAATTGCCTCGTTGACAACATCAGTCACGACTATTCTTGCTTGACTTGCCGATGCACTTTTTACCATCGGGCGAAACTGAAAATCAAAAAATATAAATATAAAAACAAAAATTAAGAGGAAAATAATCAACTTCGTTTTTAATTTTTTTAACGCAACTTTATTCAACCCCCATCAGCTCCGAAAAAATTCTAGTAATTTAATATAATATATCCTATTTATCATAAATTTGTGATTTCAGGGAATGATTATTATAGGACGAATTCATAAATTCGTTTAATAAAATTAAAGGAGAGGATAAAAATGTGCGGAGAATCTCATGAATTGCATCATGACTGTGTATGTAGCAAATTTTGCGGAATTTTGAAACTCGTAATGGCAGGAATAGTAATAGGAAGCGCAGCCGGAATGGTTTTGATGTATTTCTACGACCGTGATAAATGGTTACAATGCAAAGCACGTAAAATGGTAAAAGATGTACAAAACACTGTACAAAGCACAGCTCAAAACATTCAGTCTGGTATTAAATCCACCATTGGAATGGGAAACAAAGACTAATAATCAAATAATTTCTATACACTTAACACACCATCATAAATGAGCAGTAGGAATCTTTAATTTAAGATTTTTACTGTTTTATTTTTTTAGTTGCCTCGAATTATGCAAAAATAAGTCGTTTTTTGACGAAATATATAACCACTAATTTTTATGGGAGGTAAATAATGGCTAAATCAAAAACAAAAAAAGCTCTGACAAAAAAAGAAACAGCATTCTGTAAATACTATGTAGAAACAGGAAACTCCAAAGAAGCAGCAAAAATTGCCGGATACAAAAATAATCCTCAAAAAAAAGCTACAGCTTTTCTGGCTAAAGAGTCAATAATTAAAACCATAGAAAATCTATACAAGGAAAAGAAAAAAAACTTAGCATTTAAAGCTTTACTTGGATATGAACGTCTTGCATTTGGAAATATTTCGGACTGTATAAAACTTTTGTTCGCAGAAAATTTAAAATCTGCAAAATTTTCCAAAATGAATTTATTTAACATATCTTCCATTAAAAAATCCAAAGACGGAGGTATGGAAATTAAATTTTTTGACAGACTTCAAGCTCTTCAAAAATTGGAAGACAAAAACGAAATTTCAAAAAATGACAACGAACCGTTTTACCACGTACTGGAAAAGAGCATAGAAAATTTAGAATTATCTAAAAAAACTCAGACGGAGAAATAAATGAAAATAAAAAATTTTTCCGAAAAACAAATAACAGCACTGACGTGGTGGGTTCATGGCTCAGAATACGAAAAATTCGATGCGATAATTTGCGATGGCTCAATAAGGAGCGGAAAAACGCTTTGTATGTCGGTATCGTTTATTCTCTGGGCTTTTTACAAATTCAACGGTTCTGCTTTTGCTTTTTGCGGAAAAACAATCCGCTCGCTAAAAAGAAATTTAGTTACACCCATAATTCCGATTATCGAAAACATGGGATTTAAGTGCCGTCAAAAAACTTCTGAAAATCTTATAGAAATATCATTTAACGGCCGAACCAACCTTTTTTATATGTTCGGTGGAAGAGATGAATCCTCAGCTTCTCTGATACAAGGCATGACGTTATCCGGAGTTTTATTCGACGAAGTAGCTTTAATGCCAAGGTCTTTTGTCGACCAAGCTCTGGCAAGATGTTCAGTTTCGGGTTCAAAATTTTGGTTTAACTGCAATCCTGAATATCCCGGTCATTGGTTTTACAGAGAATGGATAATGAAAAACAAAATTAGAAATGCTTTGTACCTGCACTTTACCATGGATGATAATCCATCGCTCTCAGAAACTATGAAATCTCGTTATAAAAGATTATATACGGGAAATTTTTATCAGAGATTTATAGAAGGAAAATGGGTAGCAGCGGAAGGACTTATCTATCCTTATATGAGCAACAGTTCTTATTTTTATGATGTGCCTCAAGAAAGGTTTTCACGTTATGCACTATCTTGTGATTACGGAATAGTAAATCCCACTTCATGCGGCCTTTGGGGTGAACTTGACGGAACATGGTATCGAATAGACGAATATTACTACGATTCCAGAAAAGAAGGTGAAACGAGAACCGATGAAGAACATTA
>CAKUZC010000100.1 GCA_934718145.1 uncultured Eubacteriales bacterium
ATGCTGATACGTGGTCAGTTATGGATCAGTATTGTGAAGATTTAACAGAAAAAGCTAAAATGGGTAAAATTCATGATGCAATAGGTCGTGATAAAGAAATATATTCAATGATTGATATACTTACTCGTAACGGAAAAGGAAATCCCTGTGCAGTAGGAGAAGCAGGAGTCGGAAAAACTGCTCTCGTTGAAGGATTGGCCTACAGAATTGCTAACGGTAAAGTACCTGAAGATTTCAAAAACAAAAAAATTATAAAAGTAAATATGGTAAATTTAATAGCCGGAAAAGCGTACAACAATGGCGATGGAGCAGTAGGACGAATGAGAGCGCTGTTCGATGCTGCGGCAAAAGATAAAGATATAATTTTGTTTATTGATGAGTTCCACCAAATTGTTCAATGCAATGCCGCAGAATTGTTTAAGACTTACCTCGACAGAGGCGATATAAGGGTTATAGCTGCTACAACTACTTCTGAGTACAGCTATATTTCAAAAGATCCCGCTTTGGAAAGAAGATTTACGAGAGTGTTTTTGGAGGAACCAACTCAATCTGAAACTTTACAAATTCTTAAAGGTATAAAAAAAGATTTTGAAGATGGCGGTAAGGTACATATTACTGATGAAGCTTTAGCTGCCGCAGTTAATTTGACCGGTAAATACATGAAAAATCGCTCTTACCCTGATAAAGCGATAGATGTTGTAAGCTCTGCATCTAAACTAGTACAGAGAAGGAACAAAAGTTTGTCAAAATCCTTAGATGTTCCGAATATAACCGAAGAAGATATTCAATCTGTCATATCATCGGAAACAAATATTCCTGTCGGAAAAATTTCAGAGTCAGAGTCTCAGTTGTTAAATTCTTTGGAAGAGAGAATTGAAGATTGCGTAAAAGGCCAGTCTGAAGCTGTAAAAGTTGTAAGTGATGCCATTCGTTGCGGAAGAGCCGGAATGAGTTCAAACAATAAACCACGTGCTTCATTCTTGTTCACCGGTACATCAGGAGTAGGTAAAACTTTGCTTGCGCAGGAAATAGGACGAGAAGTCGGAAGTTCGATATGTATTGATTTGGGCCAAAATTATTCAAAAAGTGCATTTTTAGAAAAAGTTTGGAAAAAACCTTACTCAGTAATATTATTTGATAAGTTGGAGGAAGCAGATTCATCCACGATTAGAATGATTTCCGGTATTCTTGAAAATGGATACACGACTGATGGTTCAGGTAATAAAGTTGATTTTACAAATACTATAATAATTATGACCTCTAAAGTTGGCGAAAAGATTATTTTAAACTGTTCTGATTCTGATGAAGATACTTTAAAGGATAAAGTTTATAAAGAAACAGAAAAAGTTTTCGGAGAGTCTTTTGTAGGAAATATAAGCGAAGTTTTAGTTTTCAATAAATTGAACTTAGAAAGTTTTGAACAGGTATCAGATATACTTTTTGATTCATTTGAAAAGATAATGAAGTCCCAGAAAATCAATTTGAAAATTGATGAAAGTGTTAAAAAATATATTTCTTTGAATGGAATAAATCATAAATTAGGTGCCAGACAGATAGAAAGAATTATTTGTGAAGAAATAGGAAAACCGGTTGCTAATATGATGATAAAAGGTGAAATAAAACCTCAGGATATAGTGGTGTGTTCTTTCTCAGATGGTAAAATAAAATTTGAGATTCAACAGTAAATAAGGTTAGGCAGCTTTTTCAACTCGAAAGTGAGCTGAAGGGCTGCTTTCATTTGTTTTTATTTACAGAAAGTGGTGATTGGACATGAATATCAGAGTTTTTGCTCCTGCAAAAATTAATTTAGCTTTAGAAATTTTAGGAGTTCTTGAAAATGGTTACCATGAAGTTGATATGGTCATGCAAAGTATTGATCTTTGCGATGAAATAATTATTGAAGATGCTTCTAATAATGAACTGATTGTTGAATGTAGTAAAGATTTAGGTTGTAAACCGGAGAATAATTTAGCGTATAAAGCTGCAAAAAAATTTTTTGAATATGTAAACTTAAAAGATGTCGGCGTTAAGATAAATATCGTAAAAAATATACCTCAAAAAGCAGGTTTGGCCGGTGGAAGTGCAGATGCTGCGGCAGTTTTGTATGCTTTAAACTCATTTTTTAATGCAAAAATTTCCGAACATGAACTTTTAAAAATGGGATGTAAAATAGGTTCTGATGTACCATTTTGTCTAAAAGGAGGTTGTTTGCACGCAACAGGAATAGGTACTGATCTTTACCCCGCATCTTCACTTAGAAATTGTCTTTTGGTTGTGGTAAAGCCGAAAATAAGTATTTGTACGAAGGAAGCTTATGCTCTTTGTGACTCCTATAAATATTTAAAATTAAAACGCACTGAAAATCTCATAAAATGTTTGCAGAACCAAGATGTTTACGGAGTATCTAAAAATATTTTTAATAGATTTGAAGAAGTTTTGAATAACAGTGAAATTTTAAATATAAAGGAAAGTCTGTGTTTAAATGGCGCTTTAGGAGCTTGTATGAGTGGGAGCGGTTCAGCTGTATTTGGAATTTTTCAAGACAAAAATAAAGCAATAGAGTGCAGTAAAAAATTGAAAAAAATTTATAATCAAACATTTTTATGTAAACCCTTAGACCATGGTGTCTATTTTTCAAATTAGCTTTTACCGTACTTTATCGAAAATGCCTTTCCGAAGTTTGGTTTACTTTCGGAAAAGCACTGTATTTTAGAGACTTTGAATTTTATTAAACCGAAGCACTATTTGCCGCAGTTTTTGCTGTTTGTTTGGTTTGAGTTATTGTTGTTGGTATTGTTGGTGTTGTTTTTGTTTTGTTGATTTCTAGCATTTGTTGAGTTTTTGCAATTTGTGTTATTTGTGTTGTTTGTATTGTTTTTCATTTCATTCACCTCCATGACAATATTATTATCCTGCACATTTTAATTTATACTGAAAAAATTTGGAAAACTCGAATTTGTTTTGACGGTATCTTTTGATACAACGTAGATATTAAATTTATTAAGTGATATAATCAAATCAAAAAATTAAGGAGCGTTAAAATCATGTCTGAAAATGAAAAATTTTATATTACAACTCCCATATATTATCCTTCCGGTAAGGCTCATTTAGGTCATAGTTATTGTACGGTTGCTGCTGACGTAATGGCCAGATATAAACGTGCTCAGGGTTACGACGTTGAATTTTTAACAGGAGTTGACGAACACGGATTAAAAATAGAAACTAATGCTCTTAAGGAAAATAAGACTCCTAAAGAATATTTAGATCCGATTGTTGAGAATTTTAAAAAATTATGGTCAATTTTAGGAATAACAAACGATAAATTTATACGCACTACGGATGAATATCACGTTAAATCAGTTCAGAAAATTTTCAAAATTTTGTACGATAAAGGTGAAATATATAAAGGAAAGTACAAAGGCTGGTATTGCACTCCATGTGAAGCATTTTTTACAGATTTGCAGCTTAAAGACGGAAAATGCCCAGATTGTGGAAGGGAAGTTAATTGGGCAGAAGAGGAAGCATATTTTTTTAAACTTTCTAAATATGGAGAAAAACTTATTGATTATTATGATAAACATCCTTCATTTGTTCAGCCGGACAGTAGACGAAACGAAATGATTCAATTTATTGAAAATGGTTTGGAAGATTTATGCGTCAGTAGAACTGGATTTAAATGGGGAATACCGGTTGATTTTGATGAAAATCATATTGTTTATGTATGGATGGATGCGCTTACTAACTATATAACGGCTTTAGGATATGGAAGTTCAGACGAATCTGATTTTAAAAAGTTTTGGCCGGCAGATGTTCAGTTTGTAGGTAAAGAAATTGTAAGATTTCATGTTGTTATATGGCCAGCTATTTTAATGGCATTAGGTTTACCTTTGCCAAAGAGAGTATTTGGACATGGTTGGATACTTTTTGGAGACGGTACTAAAATGTCAAAATCAAAAGGCAATGTAGTAGACCCCGAAATTCTCTGTAGTCGCTATGGAGTAGATGCAATTCGTTATTATTTGATGAGAGAAATACCTTTCGGTTGTGACGGTGTATTTACTAATGAGTCTCTCATAAAGAGAATAAATTTCGATTTGGCGAATGATTTGGGAAATTTACTTTCAAGAACTGTTGCAATGATAGATAAATATTTTAAAGGAACTTTACCAAAAGACCATCGTCCCGGAAGTATAG
>CAKUZC010000101.1 GCA_934718145.1 uncultured Eubacteriales bacterium
GGCATTTTTTCAGCTAATTCCGGAAGAGCTTTAGCTTTTTCTTGTTCTGTGTCTTTACCTTCCGTGTACAATACAGTAAATCCATCAAAATCTACGGTATACCCTGAAGCTTTAAATATATAATGATTCAAGTTGCCTATAACTTCATCTTGAGGAAGTGCTATTATATCAGCCTGAGTGGTGCTTTGCACACAAACTGACATTTGACTTGCAATAAATCTTTCCCAAATTAACTTATAAACTTTAAATTGGTCACTGCTAAGACTATTTTTCAATCTTTCCGGGTACATATCCGGCATTGTAGGACGTATAGCTTCATGCCCATCTTGAGCATCGGCTTTCACTTTAAATTTTCTTTCTTTTTCCGGAAGATATTTTTTCCCCCACTTTGAAAGAATATATTCACGTGCACCGGTTAAAGCATCATCTGAAATTCTCAAAGAATCTGTTCTCATATAAGTGATCAAACCTATAGCACCCATATCCTCAACTTCTACACCTTCATAAAGCTCTTGAGCTGCTCTCATAGTCCTTTTGGCCTGAAAACCTAATTTTCTAGAAGCTTCTTGTTGAAGAGTAGACGTAATAAACGGCGGAGAAGGATTTTTTCTTCTCTTACCCTTTTTCAATTTAAAAATCTCATACTCGCAATTATCGAGCTCTTTGAGTATTTTATCAGCTTGTTCCTTATTCTTTATTTCTATCTTTTCTTTTTCGTTTCCGTAAAAGGAAGCACTAAAAGCCTTTCTGGAACCCTTTGGAATAAACTGAGCATCAATTGTCCAGTACTCTTGAGGTACAAATTTTCGGATATCTTTTTCTCTATCTGCAATAATTCTCAAAGCCACCGACTGTACTCTTCCACCGGACAGCCCTTTGTGAATTTTCTGAGAAAGAAATGGACTGAGTTTATATCCTACAAGCCTATCCAGAACTCGTCTTGCTTGCTGAGCATCTACCAAATCAATATCAACTGTTCGAGGTGATTTTATTCCTAAATCCACACCGCTCTTGGTTATTTCATTAAATGTAACTCTGTTTTTACTCTCTAAATCTAATCCCAAAATATATGCTAAATGCCAAGAAATAGCTTCTCCTTCACGGTCGGGGTCAGTTGCAAGTAAAACATTGTCAAATTTTTCAGATTTTTTCTTGAGTTCTTCAACAAATTCCTTTTTTCCCTTTATAATTTCATACTTAGGAGCAAAGTTCTTTTTAATATCTACTCCCAATCTTTTTTCCGGCAAATCTCTTACGTGACCCATAGAAGCCACTACATCGTAATCTTTGCCCAAATACTTTTTTATTGTTTTTGCTTTCGCTGGTGATTCAACAATTACTAAATTCTTCATAACATTATCCATCCATAATAAAAAGTGTCAGAATAATTATATACTACAAATCGAAAAGTAAATACACCATTATTTATATATTTAAACTGTAAATACTACCAGAATAAGCTTTTACCAAACCTATAAGTTCCATTTCAGTCAAAATTGGAAGTAAATTTTTTATTGATATTCCGGTCTCACGACTTATATCATCAATATGCATATCGCCGCTTTTTAAAAGATTATGTATTTTTTCAGATTCCGGAGATAAATTTTCAGGTGTTTTTATGGATTCTTTTTTTATTTTGTTATTATTTGATTTTTTGATTTTTTTATTTGATAAGTCAGCAACCGGAAATTTATTTTCTGAACTTCTAATCGCCTTTTCCAAATAATCACTCCATATATTTTTAAGTACGGTTCTATTTTGTTTTTCGCTAACTGAAGCATTTTTGTTAATTTCTTCTTCATAGAGTTCTTCGTCTAAACTATCAATATGCGTCAGTTTTAAATCGAAATCTTCATCTGAAATTTCATCTAAGTCATAGTCGATTTTTTCCAATTCTTCGAAAGTATCGTGATTTTCATATTCAAACATATTATCTTTAAAATTTGATTCATCTCGATAATCTTGAACATTATCAACTGAATCTTTTTCGTATTCTAAATTTTTGTCGAAAAGCTTGTCCGAACCTGAACTATTCAATTTTCTCATATAATAACTGTTCAAAACGTCATCTGCACACGTAACTACTTGTGCTCCATCTTGAATTAACTTAAGAGCACCCTTTGCCAGAGGACTTTTTTCATTAACCGGAACAACAAAAACATCTCTGTTCTGTTCATTCGCTAAATTCGCCGTTATTAAAGAACCACTTTTTTCTCCTGCCTCTATCACTACAGTACCCAAAGAAAGGCCGGATATTATCCTGTTTCTCATTGGGAAAGTGTATACAGAACTGGGAAAATCCGGAGGATATTCTGAGATAACCGCTCCGGTTTGAGATATTGCTTTTCTGAGTTTAGAATTTTTCAAAAGGTAAGGATAATTGATTCCACATCCTAACACAGCAACGGTTTTTCCTTTTGCTTCAAGAGCTCCTTCATGAGCTGCGCAATCTATTCCAAGTGCTCCTCCGCTTATAACTGTTGCTCCTTTTTGGGCAATACCTCTAGAAATATCAAAAGCCATTTCAGTTCCATATCTCGTAGCGGCACGAGTTCCTACAATAGAAATCGGCAAATCGGAGTTTAAACAACTTTCATCCCCTTGAACGTACAAAACACAAGGAGGATTTTGAATTTCTCGCAAAAGCATAGGATAAGAATTGTTGTCCGGGGTTATTATTTTATAATTAAGTTTATTACATCTTTCTATTATTTTTTCAGAAACTTCCAAACTGTTATTTTTTAAATTTTCAATTTCTTTATTTGTAAAACAACCGCAAAGACGCCATTCCATTTCGCCGGCATTGTAAAAATCTTTTATATTTTTATAAAGTAAACGAACGGTTCTCACTTTATGACTTCCGTATCTTAAAGAATTTTGTAACCATATCCAATACTTATCCATTTATTTTATTCCCCCGATTCATTATTTCCCAAATTGAAATTCCTGCAGCAACAGCTACATTTAACGACTCTGCGTTTTCATTCATAGGGATGGTAATTTTTCCAAAACATGCATCTATAGCTTCATCACTTAATCCATTACCTTCATTTCCAAGAACAATACCACACTTACCGCTAAATTCTGTTTGTCCTAAAATCAATGAATCATCTCGAGGAACTGTGGCATATATTTTGAAACCTTGCTCTTGAAGATTTGTTATAAATTCAAAAGTATTTTCAAAAAAACATATGTTTAATCTAAATATCGCACCCATACTTCCACGTAAAACTTTAGGGTTATAGACGTCGCATCCGGACGACGAAATAGCTACATTTTTTATTCCAAGTGCGTCACAAGTTCTTAAAATACTGCCAAGATTAGAAGGATTTTGAATATTTTCGAGCAAGACGATTTTATCAATTTCTCCTATTCTTATTTGAGAGCTTTGCGGTAATTCGCAAATGCAAAAAATTCCTTGAGGAGTGTCAGTATCTGATATTAATTTTGATATTTTTTCGCTTATGATAAAACTCTTTTCCGAAACTTTACTGATGCGAGATGTAATATCTTCGAATTTTTCAAAAAATTTCTGAGTATAATAAAACTCCGATATATGATTGCCGCTTTTTAATACCTCTTCGCACATCCTCAAACCTTCGATTAAAAAACAATTTTCCTGTTTTCTAAATTTGGAAGAAGACAATATTTTTTTCGCCCTTTTTATGTAAGCATTGTCTTTGCTCGTTATTTCAAAAGTCATTTAAAAAAATCCTTCTTTACAAAAAATTTACGTCCGGAAATAAATCCGGGCGTAACTCCTGAATTAAAAACTATTTAACTTGTTGTACAAGCTTTGCAAATCCTTCAGAATCGGCAATTGCAATTTCTGAAAGCATTTTTCTATTCAAACTTATGCCGGATTTTTTAAGTCCGTTCATGAAAGTTGAATAATTTATACCATTTATACGACATGCAGCAGAAATTCTCGTAATCCAAAGTCTTCTAAAATCACGCTTCTTTTGACGTCTTCCTATGTAGGCGTAATTTCCTGACTTCATAACTGCCTGTTTCGCCATCTTAAAATGTTTGCTCTTAGCTCCCCAATAACCTTTTGCAAGTTTTAAAACTTTTTTCCTTCTTTTTCTGGTTACAACCGCACCTTTTACACGTGCCATTATATTTACCTCCAATTAATGGTATTTTTAAAATTCAATAATTTAAACTCTATGATTAAAAACTATACGGCA
>CAKUZC010000102.1 GCA_934718145.1 uncultured Eubacteriales bacterium
GTATATTCAGCAATGGCAGACATGGACTGTAGTAGAGCTTCTGAATTAGTATGCAAATTATGTAATTCAAACTCATATATAGAGGTTAACGAACCTCAAAAAGCTGAATTAATACAAACTTTAAAATCAGCATATTTAATAGGAGATTATGGCATAAATGAAAAGGAAAATTTTTTAAAGACTTACTTCTCAGATGCTTACGGTTCAACAAATCAAGACGTAGGTGAGTTTAGAGAATGTAGTTTAGAAAAATCTATTGTTGAAAAATATTTTCCGGTGGGGTATGATAGCGACATGCGTCGTAAAAGTTTAATTGAATTTGGTGAAAAGAATTCTTACTGGACTCTGAGAAACATGAGAGAAATAATGGATGCGCTGAGCGAAGGTGATAATGAATTTGGCGCCGATAATGGTTTTGAATCCAATAAAACAGTCAATTTGGATCAAAAAAACATTGAAGAGGCTATAAAAATCAAAGATGAACTTATCAAAAAAATCAATTTGGCGTTTAAAATGATGGATGACACGACAATAGGAAACTTAGTCAAGGGTGATGTTTTTAACTTCGATACTGGGGACAGTGAGAAAGCTCAAAATATGATGTATAACGATGACGGAACTCTTAAATCTGAGATGTTAAAATTAGCAGCCAGACAAAAATCAGCAAGTGTTCTTACTTCGAAAGACCTGGAAAATTCAGTATTAAAAATTGAAAAAGCAAAAGAAGCTGCGGAAGAAATTCGGAGTGCCATGAATACAATAAAGAATAACCCTAGAGTAGCTATGAATGACGGCGATAATTTTGTACAGGGGCATAAATTGTTAGAAAAGTACAATGAAAAGCTAGGTTTGTCAAAAGATAAAGTGCATCACATAGTAATGGCAGCAAGTCAGACAAATGGACTGGAATCACCAGAAACGTACCACTCATTGATATCTGATTATTTGGGAGATCCTACTCAAGGTCCTACATCTGTTTCACAGTCTATGAAAGCATTATTAAACCGTGAAGCAGAGTACCAACAAGGAAAATTAAAAGAAAAAGACACTGCACGACCGTTAGTAGAAAAGCTTGCTGAATTAGGGGTAATATATCTGTTATACGAAAGCGATAAAGACATTGGAACGTGGGTGCCTACTGAAGATTATCGCAATAAAGAAGTAAAGAAGTTTACACCTGCTAGGCTTAATCGTGCTACGTGGGAGTATGAATATCTTACTGACATGGAAGGAAATAAATTGTGTGCTTTTTATAAAGACGGGTATATACAACCTTATGCATTAAATGATGACGGTAAGGAGGTATTAATGGATGTATTAGATGAGATACAATGTTCATATATGTCACAAGATTGCGAAAGTAATGATGCAAGTCAAAGGTATACCCAAAATTTTGCAGCAGCATTTTCATATCAACATGCTGGAGCTGTACATGGACCAAGGGATTATTTGATGAACTTCAAATGGGTTTATCCTCAATACAATAATATAATAAGACAGGCAATAACTAAATCTGCAAGTTTACCTGATGATAATTTAATAATGGTACATCTAACCTCAATAGGTCAAGGTGTATTCAGTAATCCTCCAGGTATTGCAGCAATGGCAATAGCTGTTGCTATTTTGGAAAATTCTGATAAACTAGAGGGATCGAATATTATGATTCAAAAAGAATGGAACCCTTTAGCAATAAATCCCAAAACAAAGATGAATGATTTAGCGAGTGCGGTACATTTTGTTAAAACGATAAAAGGGCTTGATACAAAATTAAGAGGTAAGACTAAAGATAACTTTGAAAAATTAAACGAGAGTAGTATTAACGGGAATTTCAAATACCTTTTCAATGATCGTACGATTTGTGTTGGTATTAATTTCGAACAGCAACCTCAACAGCAGCAACCTCAACAGCAGCAACCTCAACAGCAGCAACCTCAACAGCAACAACCACCAGCTAGACGTCGTCATATATGACGCATAATAACTGTAAATAATCATCAATTTATTGCACCTTCGGGTGCATTTTTTGTGCTTGACTTTATATTTTTATTAAACATAAAACGCATAAAACCCCCACTGTTAATTAAAACAGCAGAGGTTAAGATCTTTCAATTTTATCTTTTGTTTGATTCTTTAATAATATTAATTTAGAATCATTTTTCCTAAACCTTTTATATTTTTAAATCTTTCATCTTTCTTTGTTTTACCAGTTCTTCTGCTTTTTTTGTAATTTTATTCCAATCTCCACTTCGTATACTATCCTTATCTATATATATACACTCGCTATTATAACCCGGAGCTTGTCTTTTTGCAAACTGACCTTGTTTTAATACAAGTTGTTTAGCTGCTTTTCCGAATGTAGCTCTAATTGCTTCTTCTACGCTAGCAGCATTATAATTTTCATCAGGATTATTAGCAATTATTAACAATGCATTTGACTTTGAAGTGTAATCTATTAAAAAATCTTTTTGTTTACTCATCTCTAATCTCCTCCATTTTTCAATTTAGTTTAAAATAAATATTTTTTTAGTTTCAGGCCCGAAACATATATCCATTATATATATATATATATTTGTCAAGAGTATTTTTGAAATTTTATTAAAAATATGAATTCATTATAAAAACCGACTACCAATAAGATAGTCGGGCTAGAAAATTAATTATAAAGTATATAAATTTAAAAACATTTTTTAAAACCGGATTTTTATTTTAAACTTCTATAAAAATTTGTTACTGTAGTATTCACATATGGAATTACGTAAATAGATGCTATTCCTAAGGTAATAAAAGTTAAAACATACCACCATATAAATGAAACATCCAGCATAAACAGATCAAATTTATGGCCTTGCATAATTCTTTTGCTTTCGTTTAAAGCGTCAGCTGCACTTATTTCTGGGTTATCCGCCAGGATAAAAAATGACATTCTATATGAATAAAATTTAATTATCCCCGGAATAATGAAAAGCAAGCTCCATAAAAATGTAAATACTTGAATTAAGATAAATAAAAGTATTGATTTACCCCAAGCTTCGTTATAACCTATCCCCAACATATTGAATTTTGCTTTTTCTGATTCTGTAATTTTAAGATATGTGTGGCTCAGTGAATATTTCAACGGAGAATAAAAATTAATGTAATTGCTCCGCTTAAACCGGAAATTCCCGACAAAAAGAGTACATCGGGTCTGCTAAGAAAGATGTAATTTCCGTTTAAAAAATTTCTCCAATAATCCTGATAATTTATGTGAAGATTTACGTTTAAAAAATTAACTATCGATTGAGGAAATCGGAGTATCGCCAAAGACAATAGATAAAATATAAACAAAATGGCAATATTACCCTTTATTTGAGATTTTGACATTGTTTTCAGTTCTTTTCGTGTCAATTTGCTTTTCTTCCTTTCAAAAAATATTCGAGTGTATTTTACCATAATAAGAAAAGAAGTCAATGTTTATAAGATTTTCTTTAGATAATTTCCCGTGTAAGAATTTTTATTTTCGGCTACTTCTTCCGGTGTTCCTTGTGCTACAATTTGTCCGCCATTTTCTCCTCCTTCTGGTCCCAAATCTATTAAATAATCACAAATTTTTATTAAATCAAGATTGTGTTCAATTATTATTATTGTGTTTCCCGATTTTACGAGTTTTTGAAGAACTTCGGTAAGCCTGTGTACATCGGCAGTATGAAGTCCTGTTGAGGGTTCATCAAGGATGTAAAGAGTTTTCCCTGTAGCTCTTTTTGATAATTCTGTTGCGAGCTTTATTCTTTGAGCTTCCCCTCCGGAAAGAGTTGTCGATGATTGTCCCAGTTTTACATAACCAAGTCCCACTTCTTTGAGAGTATTCAATTTTGTTTTTATTTTTGGAATATTTTCAAAAAATTCAGAAGCTTCATCAACAGTCATATTTAAAACATCGCTTATGTTTTTACCTTTATATTCAACTGATAAAGTTTCTCTGCTGTAACGTTTTCCTTTGCAAACTTCGCATGGAACGTATATATCCGAAAGAAAATGCATTTCTATTTTTATTATTCCGTCTCCTTGACATGCCTCACAGCGTCCTCCTTTAACGTTAAAAGA
>CAKUZC010000103.1 GCA_934718145.1 uncultured Eubacteriales bacterium
GGATTTGACTCATAACGTTTATAAATTTCAGAAATATAAACCGTTTTATTTGGCATTTTAGAAGCGGGCATATTTTGACAAATAGAACAATCCATGCCCAATTCCCTCAAACATTTAAAATCACATCTTGAAGTTGCGATAAACATTGAAGCTTTTTTATAATCTTGAAAGTCCTCGTCAACTATATCTTTGACTGTCATTGTAAATTTTGGAATATTAAAATCAATTATCATTTAAATCAAACCATTTTCTCTGTTCAAATTCCTGTTTACGCTCCTTGCTGTAAGCGGAAACCGGTACTAAAAATCCTACCACCCTAGAATAAGTATCAGCTACATCTTTACCGCATTTTGGACATTTTGGAGAAAAAAATGCATGTTCATTTTCACATACCGAAATTTTACAGTTATATGCAAAATATATTACTCCCGACTTTGCAATGTAATTTAAAAGCTCCCAAGCTTGTTCTTCACTCGCAAATTTTCCCGCAAGATTTATATGTGAGATTTGTCCTCCACCGCATTCTTTATCAAGTTTTGCTCCTAAATTTATTTTTTCATTGAGGGTACATTTTTCCATTAACGGAATCCATTGATTTGAATAAATAAAATATTGTTCTTTTTCGGGATATAAAATAGAATCCTTTTGACTGAGAATTACATTAGCTCTTTCTGCCGGTATAGCTTCCACGTTTATGCTGTAGTTAAATGTATACGAATCCTTCTGAGAATTGATTGCATTTAATATTTCAGTTGCAAAATCAAGGCCTTCTTTGGAGTAAGATTTATTTCCAAATTTATCGGTATCGATAAGTCCAAATTCACAAATTGCTTCGTACATTGCTGTAATCCCGATCGTGTTGTACTGCTTTTCCATTTCTATGAGACCATAAGAATAATTTGGAAGTAGTCCTCTTTCGACATCTTGTTTAATTACGTCTCTTATGACATCCAAAACTTTTAAGCAATTATCAATCCTGTTTTTGAGTATCTCTAAGAATTTTTCCTTACTTCCATTTGATTCTAATGCAATTCTTCTTAGATTAATAGTATTAACCTGAATACTTCCCACAGAAAGCGATGTACCACCAACTGAATTTATAAAAGCATCAAGTTTTGAAGTGTTTGAAATAAGTCTACAGCAATTCGAAAGGCTTGTGACGTCATTTCCGACATAAAAATTACTGTCGTACCAAGTCATGTTGTGTTTGTTACACCATCTTGCAAACTCTTCATCTACAAATTTTCCGTTTTGAAATAGCAAAGAATATGTAAGAACGGGGAAAGTCATCATTGTTTCTTTTCTTATATCTGAGACAACTTCCATAAATACTTTTTGGTGTTCAATAATTCCTTCAATATGGTCAATTACGTAATCTCCATTGGGGAATTGACGTCCTCCGAAAAGTTCAACAAGATAATTTCTGTCCATGACACTTATATTTGAAAAAGCACATTCGGTAACTCTCAAATAAGGTTGATTTAAGTCATATATAAACTTTTGAAAACATTGTTTGCGATAATATTCCGGGTCTTGGAGATAGAAATTATTTTTAACATCGTTATACCAAAAATAATAAGAATACAAAAGATAACTCGGAAGTCCAACCGCTCCGCTGCTGCGATTTGAAGCCCAACTTATAAACTCCAAAACATGGTCATTAAAAGTGGTTAAATGCTTAGGAGCTCCGGTTTTAAATTTATTTATGAAAAAAAGTCCTTTTTCAACGAGTTTATCGAGGTCATAAGCGTAGCAATAAGGGATAAAAGATGAAGCTGCAGAATTATGAAGGTAAAATTCACCGTTCCATTCTCCTTCAAGCCAAGCTTCAGCAGTTTCACTGCCATACTTTTTTGTAACTTCCTTAAAAATCTTGTTATACGAAAGGAGTTTCGTGTGCGGTTTAACCATATCGGCCAAAAGCGTCCTGACGTCTCTTGTAGTGCTGTTGGCATTGGCGTCAATGGTTGTTTCTGCTACAGTCTTTGACTTTATAAAATTATCTATAAAATCTGTAAAATTCAAATTTGAATTTGAAAATCCATTCATCATTTCAAATCGTGAATCATACTTATTTTTTAATTTTGAAATAAAATCGGAAAAAGGTTTATAAAGGTCTAAATTTATATCCATTATTTTTCCTCCTCAAAATCATTCTGAGATGATTGAGCATTTACCCACGCATTTGCATCCACAAAACTCAAAAACTCTTCTCCGACTTTAAGTACAGGAAAAGATTGAATTCCGTGAGAAATTAATTCATCAATATTATCGCTTTCGGTGAATTTAATATCTTTTGCTTCTAATTTGCTTTTAATAACTTTACATTTAGGACATCCGTTTGTGTATAAGATTAATTCTTCCATTTATATTAGTCTCCTTAAATAATTTTATTAACATGTATTTTTTAAATAAAGTCATTTTATATACCAAGTAAAATATTTGACATGAAAGCTCGCTAATTATAAGCATAAAATACTATTTTAAACACCATATATAGTAGCGTTATTAAATTATATACCCCATATGTAGGGAAGTCAATGATAAATTGCATTTAGATTGTTTTAAATTTCAAAGAAGTTTATTCCACAAAGTTTTTCACAAAAAAATATAAAACCGCAGTGTTACAGCTCTGCGGTCATTTTAGAGTTACTTCAAATATTAACTTACAAAAAATTAAAAATATAAATCTTAAAAAAACAAAAACTAATTTGTTCCCTTACTTACTATAATTACCACTTCTGAATTGTAATCTAATTGGTCACCTGCTTTGTAATTCTTGTACCCTATTACAGTGCCTTCGGAAAATTTTGAATTGAATTCAGCGGAAGGTGTTGGAATAAGTTTAGCATTTGTAACCAATTGGGACGCTTCTGATAAAGTTTTTCCCGTTATTTCGGGGAGTGTCCTTTTTTTACCTCCCTTACTGATTGTAACAGCAATAGTTGAACCTACAGACATTTCCTGACCTGCTGACGGAGTTTGTGATATTATACAACCTTCTCCTATGCTGTCGTGAAATTCTTCAGATAAAAGTACCATCTTGTATTTTCCGTTGGTTTCAAATTCTTTCTGCAAATTTTTATAATTTCTTCCGACAAGATCCGGAACCGCTACTGTTTCTATATCAGGTTTTTGTGAATCTTCATCATTGTCTTTGGAGCTGTCTTCATAAAGTTGGCTTCCTTCTGAACTGCTTTCGGAATCGCTCTCTTTCAAATTCGAAGAATTGTCTTTAAGCCAAAACCAATATACTCCAAGACAAACAAGCAATATCACCAAAGCGGAAACACAAGAAACTACACCCCAAATATTTCCTGAAGATTTTTTATGAGGAGGATTATAACTTTTACTTGGCGAATAGTTTTTTTCAGAGTTTTCCATATCTTTAACTCTAAATACCGGAGAATCTGAAAGCTCCATTCTAAGCCTTTCAAACGAAAGGGTACGATTATTGGGATATACTCTAAGTGCAGTTGCTATCGCAGAAACGACATTTTCAGGAAGTTTATTGAGTATGTTTTGCGGCATCATTAACTTATCATTTTTTTTACGCTCTTGTGCAGACATTGGGTACTCTCCGGTAAGAGCCAGAAAAAGTGAAGCGGTAAAGCCATAAACATCTGTACTTTCTGAAGATTTGTAATCATCTAAATACTGCTCCAACGCAGAACAACCGTCGTACAATTGACTATTTATGAGAGAATTGGCACTTCTTAAATTTTTTGTTGCGAATCCCGTTAATTTAAGCTTATTTTCGGGAGTTACGATAATATTATCAGGACATATTCCCAGATGTCTGACTCCGGAACATTCCATATTTGACAAGGAAGAAATAAGGGGCATAAAAAGTGACTTAGCTTCTTTCCACTCCAAATATCCACCCTTTGAACTCAAATATTTATCCAACCGAGTTCCGTCAATCCATTCACAAATTACATAAGCTGTATTATTTTCTTCAAATATATCGTAAACAGCCGTAATGGCGGGTAAATTCCTCAATCTT
>CAKUZC010000104.1 GCA_934718145.1 uncultured Eubacteriales bacterium
AAATGGATTTTGATTTATTTAGGAAAGCTTGCAATATGTATTACAAAAACAAAGACAGCTCACGTAAAGCTTGTTATAGAATACGTAACTCAGGAGAATTACAAATAAATACAGGGATAATAAAGGAATTTGTATCATTTTCAAAGCAGATTATATACGGATAAACAGGACACTTGCGTCCCATTTTAGAAGATAAGAACATACAATATTCCTTGAAATTCCGTATGTTCTGCTAAAATCTAATCCCACTAAAATTGGGATAATACATTATATTAAGAGGTGAATGTATATGACTAAAGGAAGACCCGCCCTATCAAGAGGTACAAAACAAAAGAAAAAAGAATTTGATTTACTGTTACAATCCTACAGTTCAACAGCACTTGAAAATATCATTGAAATAGCTGAAAAATCTTTTAATGCTGAAACAAGATTAAAAGCCAATATTTATCTACTAGATCGCACATATGGTAAAGATTATAAAGCTACATATAATTCAAATGAGAACGATAATAAGATAAATATTCGGCTTATTCCTGTTGAAACAACTTACTCCCCCAATAACGATCTCAAAAACGAACTACAAAGTATAACAGATAATGAGGATTGGGATAACAATTATTAACAGTGCAAGTACCAAAAAAGACCATATTTTAAAAAGTACCATTTTTATATTGACAGCATTAATTATTTGTAATATCATATTAGTGTAACAATTAACGGTCGTTAAATTTGGTACTATAATAAGGAAACAAAATATGATATATGGATATTGTAGAATATCAACACCAAAACAAAGTATTGATAGACAAGTAAGAAATATCTTAGCTATATATCCTAATGCTAAGATTGTAAAAGAAACATATACAGGAACAAAATTTCAAGGAAGAAAACAATTCGATAAGATTTTAAACAAAGTTAAATCAGGAGATACAATAGTTTTTGATTCTGTATCTCGTATGAGCAGAACAGCAGAAGAAGGGTTTCAATTATATCAACATCTATTTGATTTAGATATAAATTTAGTATTTTTAAAAGAACATTATATTGATACCGATACATATAGAAACACACTGAATAATCAGTTGAATATGACAGGAACAGACGTAGATATAATCCTTGAAGGAATTAACAAATATCTCATGTTACTTGCAAGAAAACAAATAGAAATAGCTTTTGAGCAGGCAGAAAAAGAAGTCCAAGACTTACATCAACGTACTAAAGAAGGTATTGAAACCGCAAGACAGGCAGGTAAACAAATTGGACAAAGGAAAGGCGCTGTCTTTACTGTAAAAAAAGCTATTTATGCTAAACGTAAAATATTGGAACATAACAAAACATTCGGTGGTTCTTTAAATGATATTGAAACCCAAGAGTTAACAGGAATTAGTAGAAACAGTCTTTATTTGTATAAGAGAGAGCTTAAAGAAGAAAGTACACATTTTGAAACTTTAGACGATTTAAAAGCTAAATATGACAAATTTATTTCTATAATGGAAAAAAAGAAAAAATAACAATTTCATCAAATAAAAACTTATCTACATAAATGGAAAACAGATAAAAGGAGAACAAATATGGGAACTTATCAAAATAGTACATAAACGGAGCTAATAATATGAATAACGATAATTATGGTATTTCCACGGATGATGTATTGTTTTATGTTACACACCGTGATAATATAAATCTTGTAGACATGCGAAATGATATTGAAAAAATGAAAAACAAACAATATTTAACTAAACATAATCACAATATATGGCAAGGAAATGATGGGAAATGGAGAACATATTTAGATGATGAATCTCATCCAAGAGGTTATGTTTTAAAAGTTCGCACAACACAACAATCTATAAATGAGTTAATTATTAAGTATTACAAAGATAAGGAAACCGATTCTTATATCGATCAAGTATTTGAAGAATGGAATAATCAACGCTTAATGTTTGGCGAAATTTCTAATCAAACATATAGCAGATATACTAATGATTTTAAAAGATTCTTTCCCCCAAATTGTTCTTTAAGAAAGATAAAATTTCGAGAAATTACAGAACAGGATCTTGAAATATTTATTAGAACTACTATATCTAAAAAAGAACTCACTTATAAAAGTTATAGCGGTTTAAGAACTATTATTTGTGGTGTTTTCAGATATGGGAAAAGTCAACATTTTACTTCATTAAGTATAACAACATTTTTTGGAGATTTAAACCTATCTCGTCGGATTTTCACAAAAAAAATAATTGATAAAGAATCCGAAATATTCAATGAAAAAGAAATACATCTCGTAAAATCATATTTACACAAAAGAGGAACTATTAGAGATTTAGGAGTTTTGTTAGCTTTTGAAACTGGTTTACGAGTTGGTGAATTAAGCTCTTTAAAGAAAACTGATCTACTTAGAGAAAGAAACTGTATTCACATTCAAAGAACAGAGATAACTTACAAAGATCCTACTACCAAAGAACGTATTTGTGAGATACAAAACTTTCCCAAAACTGATGCAGGAGATAGATATTTAATTATTCCCAATTCTGTTCCTATAATTTGGGATGAAATACTTGCACTAACCAAAAATCAAAATAGTGAATATCTTTTTTGTGAAAATGGAAAACGTATCCGTTCAAGTGCATTTAACAGGAGATTAGATAGGACTTGTACGGAACTGCATTTAAAACATAGGTCTATGCACAAAATCAGAAAAACATACGGTACTACCTTAATTGATGCAGATGTTAACGAAAGTACAGTTGCTGAACAAATGGGACATAAAGATATTACAACTACCAAAAGATATTATTATCGTTCCAATAAAAGTGACGATACAAAATTTAAACAAATTAGCAGGGCACTTTCTTGTTAATAATTAACACAGGTTAACACGAAGTTTTTACAGAAAAAAGCTATATAATGCTTGAATTACGGGGATTTTAAGATATATTATCGAATAGTATTTCAGTGTTCGATTCTCTCATCCCCTGTATTAAAAAGCCTTAGAAATCGCGTAAAATCGCTGTTTTAAGGCTTTTTCTTTTTTCCAAAAAGCAAAGGTAATCAAAAAGGTAATCAACCATATGTTTGAAACATCTGAAGAAGGAGGAAATCTTGCACAAATGCGTCTCATATGGTACCAAAAAGACCTACTTTGCTAAAAATTTGATTATTTCAAATGATATTTTAAAGATACAAATAAAAAGAAATGCCTTAGCAGATTAATTCATATTCACATAAACATGAAGAATACTGTTATGACATTTCTTTTTTATCCAGATATTAACACAAGGGTATCAAAATACAATAAAACAAAGTTGATTGATATATTCTTAAAAATAGCCACTTTTCCTTAAAACATCTATAATTCTCTTTTCCTCTATTAAGTAGAAACGTTATATGGATCTTATACAACTAATAACAAGAAATAATTGAAGATTATCCAAATCTTTAAAAGAGAGGATTTTTATTGGAGATTATTAGATTTTAGATTAGAGTTATAAAATATTATTATCTTTATCATTTTTAATAATCTTGTAAGCTTCCAAAATTCCCTGCTTTACTGCAGATTTAATAATAAATGCTAGTAACGGAATTATAAAAAAAATAATGATTAAAGCAATAAATAGTATTCCCCTTTCCGGCATGACTGCTCTGCAGATATAAAGGAAAGCTGCGTCTACTCAAGTAGTAAGCCATTAAAAATCTGTTGATTGATACAAGTTTGAGGGAATGGGGAGCGAAATCCCCATCAAGATTGCCAGGTATCCTGATTTTCAAAAGGAAATTAGAGTTACTCAAGGGCGCATCTTGCCCTTGTTTAATAAAAGATTCGTTATGCTTTGCAGTAAATCAATGTTTTAAGTTTTCTCCAATTTGGGGAATAACCTGTGCATAAATGTCTAAAGTATGATATCATGTGAGTAACAAATTAGAAGTTACAAGGAAGGAATTATGAAATTTATGCAAACAGAGAAAAAACAGCTTTTGATCTATGTGATTATAGCATAC
>CAKUZC010000105.1 GCA_934718145.1 uncultured Eubacteriales bacterium
ATTGCAACCATACGCGAAGAACTTAAAGAAAAGAATCAGCCGAGCCAAAGTATTACTGAAAAGGTATATTCTGATGGTCGTAAAACAATAAGATCATTCGGAGCTAGAAAAGAATTTGCAATCTTAAGATTTTCGCTCGATAAAAATGAACAAACAACATTCAAAAAGGCTAGATTGAGTTTGTATGATAGGGATAACAGTAAATCATTGGAAAGGGATATCGAGAAATACGAAGAAATATCCCCATGTTTGTACGTAATAGGAAACAAAAAAGGATACACTAAATTAAATTACGAAACAGGTGACGTTATTCAAAATAAAGATATAAATTTGTTTTCAGAGGAAGATATAAAAATCTTCAAAGAATTAGAACCAGAAAAAGGCGGAATTAAGCATTAAAAAAATCATCCCTAAACTAGTTTAAAATAAAAAATGGTGAATAACATGGAAAATATAACTGGAGTAGTTGAAAGAATAACGTACTATAACGAAGAGAATGGATAACGGAGTAAAAAGGATTTTGGTAGACAAAAAGTTCAAGAACTTCGTCAATTATTCGGATAAGATACTTATTTATTGGATATGCATCTAATAAATCTTACCGGAGGTAAACATGAATAAGTTTTACCTTAAAAACAATATAAATATAGAAATAGTATTTCTACATCTTGCAAAAAATTATAATGTGAGCGTAGAAAAAATGAAGAGTGAGGTAGAGTTAGCTATCAATACAATGTGGGAAAAACAAACTCCTAAGCAAAAAACTCTTTACAAATGGTAAACTCACTTTAGAAGAATTTATTATAACACTGTGTAAAGCTTTAGAAAGTAAAATAGTTGTCAGTTCTTTATATTCCTCATCTTCTTCCTTAGTTCTGTTATCTCCCTTTTGTTTTAATTCTCTGTACCTCATAACATCTTCCTCGAGTGCAGGGAAACTCATGGATAAAATGGATAATTCAGTCGGGAAAATATAATATGTGAAGGAAAAATTAAAGATTAAATTTGTACCTCCAGATCCTTCCATTTTTATATTTACAAACCTTATCTATGACTAGTAATTAATATTCAATCATGTACAACTTTTTTATTTTCTGAGCGAAGCAAAGAGGTCAAACAAAGTGCGAACTTAGGATTTTAGGTGTAAAATTTTCTGAGTTAGCGTTCGATTTAGACTTTATATGAGCATATAAAATAAATTTGTTCGCTTAAAACTTATATCTAAGACCTCTCTTCGTTCGCTCCCTAAAGCTTCTCTTCAGGAAATAAAAAACTATAAACACAAAAAGAACCTCTGTACTGATAGTACATAAGTTTTTAATTTAATGATTCTAAAAATTCAGATACTGACAATATACAGTCTTCTTTGGGAAAATGCTTTAAATTCCCGGTTATTAGTTTAGCATTACAAAATTTAGCTACTTCATAAAATTTTTTATCTTCTTCATCTTCAAATAAAGTTGACACTGGCTCTGCTACTACAGACATCCCCATAATTTTAATTCCTTCCAGCAAATTTTGTATATCTGAATCCGAAAACTTAAACTTAATTCTTTTTAATACTTCCTGATACTCTTCTAAGATTCTGTAATCGTAGCAAGGTTTTAAAGTCCCCTCAAACACCAAATACAAAAGCCTTGCCGGATTACTGTTTCTAGACCACAATGCTGAAACTAGTAAATTGGTATCTATTACTATAAGCACAATTATTTCCCCTTTTTTTCTTCTCTATATTCACTTATCTCAGCATTAATATCTTCTTCAGACATAAACCCCTCTTTAGACGAGTCCATTCTCATTTTATTAAAAGC
The DNA here is from genome assembly GCA_934718145.1 of uncultured Eubacteriales bacterium. Taxonomy (GTDB): domain Bacteria; phylum Bacillota; class Clostridia; order Oscillospirales; family Acutalibacteraceae; genus UMGS1491. The sequence continues at coordinate 1,812 of CAKUZC010000105.1, forward strand.
TATCATTGCTTTAGCTTGACGTACTGCTTTTAGCATTTCATCAAAATTATCCTCTGAAATATCTATTATTAAAGCTGTGGGTTTCCCGTTGTTTGTGATAATAGCCTCCCCATTTCGAGCTAAATTTCCCCAAATTTCTTTTGAAATATTTCTAAAATCTCTTACTGAATAAAATTTCATATGTTATCACTCCCTTTTTATTAGTATACACAATCATAGCACGATTGTCAACAATTAAAACAATATACAAAATTTTCCATATAGTATTATATGAAATTACTCAGACTTTTTTCATATCTTCTTTACTTGGATGAATTTAGAGTGCAGTGGTATTAAGCAAAGCATGTCCAGCTATGTAAGCCACCTCTTCAATCCTCATATTATTTCTTACTCAATTACTACAAAACCAGTGTCTAAGTTTATGTGGGTGAATTTTTTTATTGAATTTCTTGAATATTATATTCACTCCCGAAGTAGAAAGTTTATCCGACTTTCTGGTAATAAACAAATAAGGTGAATTAAAATGATTTTTATATTCCGGCTTATAACGTTCCTTATTAATATACCTTTTTATGGATTTCACTGCTTCAGTATTTAAAAATACCGTACGTTGCTTATTCCCTTTTCCTTTAACAATAGTAACTTCATATTTATCAAAATCTATATCCTTCATTTGTATAGATGCCATTTCTTGGACTCTCATCCCTGTGATTGCCATAAGATAAGCCATAGCATAATCTCTAAGATTTCCAGATTGTTTTATATCATTAAGAAATTTTACGACTTCTTCTTTTTCGATGTCTGAAGGATTTAGGTAAGACTTTTGAAGCTTAATCATATCTTTCCCTATAACTACAAGTGAATCCATTTTGCCATTTTCGATAAGATACTCATTATACTTCTTAAGTGCGGAAAGTTTATGATTTACTGTTTTAGCATTTTGACGAAGTTGAATTTGAAGAAAAGTTTTATATTTTAAAACATCCTCACGAGATATACTATTAAGTTATTTGCAATAGTTTTCATTCCAGCATGAAAAAATCTTTAATTCATTTAGTATAATTATTGATAGTGTTTTGAAAATATGACTTTTCTGACCCATATTTTTTAAACTTTTTCAATATTCTGATTATCCAACATTAATAAAAGGAGGAAAATCTTTGATTGATAAACACACACATAAAAGTGATTACCGAGAGATTAGTCTTCTCCCTGAAGTTTTTAAAATTAGTGATTTAGCAAAATTTCTAACAATATCAAAAACAACAGTGTACAACTTAATAATGACCGAAAAATTACCTCATTTAAAAATAGATAGAACAGTCATCATTTTTAAACAACAATTTGTTGATTGGTACAACAAAAGAAGTATTACTCCCCTTCCCGAAGCCCAAGTTATAAAAAATTTACCTCAAATTATAAAAATCTCTACATTAGCTAAAATTATAAACATTTCAAAAAGCAAATTATACGAATTAGTAGATGCTAATTTGATTAATCACTCAAAAATCTGTCAGAGCATCTACATATTCATGGTATGAAATGTTTGTTAGGATACATATAAAACCTATACTCAGAGAGTGTAAAATGTGTAACTTAAGTACTGAAAAACTTCAGGAACTTTTTAATCTAAAAAAGAAATGCCCAAGCAACAATGATAAAACTAAAACTTTGAGTGGTAGGACTATAGATGGCATGAGAAGAGTTATACGAGCAGCACTCAATCAAGCTAAAATTGCTGGATACATACTGTCTGACCCAATAAAAGGGGTTAAGATAGGAACTTTAAGCAAACCTGATGTTAGAGCATTAACTCGAGAAGAACAATTCAGACTTCATAAAACAGCAGAAAAGTGGCAAAAGAAATGGCCTTCTGCCCTTGCGATAATTCTTTCAATGTATACTGGTATGCGTAAAGGAGAAATTTTGGGGCTTAAGTGGTGTGATGTGGATTTATTCACAGAAAATCCAACAATACATGTGCGACATTCTCTTTCAAGACAAATAAATTTAGACGGAAGAGATAAAAAGACAGTTAGCTTAACTATGCCGTTTATAGGTATTTTAGGCACAAAAAAGACCTGATCTCTCAGGTTAATCGACGTGGTACACCATCGGGGGCTCGAACCCCGGACACCCTGATTAAGAGTCAGGTGCTCTACCAACTGAGCTAATGGTGCT
>CAKUZC010000106.1 GCA_934718145.1 uncultured Eubacteriales bacterium
AAAAATAGATTATCATCTTCCAGAACATTAAAAGTTTCGGGAAGCACCGAACCGTAGTATCCTATTATCATGATTATTGCAAACATTAAGGTAAGAATAATTGAACCGCTGTACTTGATTACTTTTTTCAACAAAATTCGCCTCCTCGTTTTAAAAACACTTAAATTTGTATAGGAATAATATGCTGAAAACAGGTGAGAGACAGGGATTTAAAATCTATGAAATCAAAATTTGTAAAAATAAGGAATATTATGTTTAAAAGTGGTGCGTTGTTTATTATTTGCATTTTGATGAATTTTCACAAAAGAAAATGTTGGTTAATTAAGTGACAATTTTTAATTTTTATATTAGAATGTATTTGAAGCGTAAAATGATATAAATTCGGGAGTGAACTTTTTGGAAAAAAATTATTTTGAAATATTGTGTGAAATTATCTCTGAAAATGAGAAAATGAAAAAATTTAAAGGATTGCAAAAAAATAAAAACGAATTTAGTTTTGTCAATGGTTCTCAAAGTTACGACATTGCATATGATGAGTCTAAAAAATTGATATTATTAAATTTTGTTTGCGGTGAAAAAATAACCGAATTGTCGTCATGGTTTTTTGACATGGAATCTTTGACTCGAAAAGATATTAATTTAATTGTTGAAGACTTTATTGAAACTATGTGTGGTAAAAATAAAAAATATACTAAGCAGAGTAAAAAAAGCGCAAAATCATCCGATGAAAGCAATATTACCGGTCTGTTTTTTGCAAATAGAATGGTAAATATTTTCCCGGATTTAAAATTAGAAATTCAGAAAGAAAAAGATTGTTATGAAAAATTCCGTTCGGCAAGTTTTGCATGTGAAAATATTTTGCCTAAAATTCAGAAATTTGCAGAAAATCCATCTGAAAAAAATAGATTTGTAAGACTCGGAAAGCTTCTCAGTGATATGTACGAAAACGGTACACTTGATGTTAGAAGTATAATAACGATGGGAATACTTAATTCCATATCGGGTGAAAGAGCATTACAAAATTTAAAAGAAGTCCTTACTCCGGAACTCAATAAAGCATGGGATGCGGCTTTAAAATACAAAGGTAAAAAGGTCAATCCAGAAAAATCAAAGAATAAAAGATCGTTACTTTCCAAAGCGTTGGAGATGCAACAACAAAGTAAATAAAAATAGTCCTTGTCTTTGTGTAAAATTTACGAAGATAAGGGCTTTTATCATACTTATAAAAAACTATTCATAATTATTTTCTGTGATAAAATTTTAAGATGTTAAAATTAGGAGAGTAGTTATGAAAAAAATCGTGCATAAAATTTCAACTTTTTTAGATAAATATGAGATAATAACTTTTGGAAAAAATAACAGAATTTTCATTTTTTTGATTTTATGTATGATTTCCGGGATGATAATAGGTTCTGTTTCTATGGGCACTGTAAGCATGGAACTCATGCATAAATTAGATTTTCTCTTTTTAAATGATTTTAAAGAAAGAGTCCGAAGTAGCGGATTGGATATATTTATATCATCATTTTCATCTGTAGTAATTTTTGCCGTGGTGATAGAAATGTGTGCGCTTTCCTTTTGGGGAAGCCTTGTCATTCCTTTTGTAAATTTTTTCAGAGGATTAGGATTGGGAATTGCTTCCGGATATCTCTATTTAATTTATGGACTTAAAGGCATTGCTTTTTATATTTTAATCTTATTACCGGGCATATTTATTTCGTCAATAGGACTTATTTTATTTTCATCTGAAAGTATTAAGTTTTCAGTGAAATTTGCAAAAAAAATTTTGCCCAAAGGAAACTCTGAATCCCTTTGGGAAGAACTTAAAAAACATATGCACAGCTCTGGATACGCTATTTTAATTTTATTGATTTCCTCTGTGATTGATATGGGATTTATGGCTATGTTTTCGCGTTTTTTTGAATTTTAATTCATCATGTTTTCGTAAAAATCTTTTATAAACCATATTTTTTCTTCAGGAATGATAAATTGTTTTTTATTTAGATAATTTAAAATTCCGGTATCACTTTTGAAATCAAACTTGAGTTTGTATGAACACAGAGCTTGATATTTGTATCCTAATTTTCGATTTACGGAATTTTTACCATATTTTCCGTCTCCTAATAAAGGATGTCCTATTGAAGACAAGTGAGCACGTATCTGATGTGTTCGTCCAGTTAATAATTCTACTTCTAGAAGACTAAAATCTTTACCTGTTTCTAGAGATTTATACTTAGTTAATATTGTTTTAGAAAAATTATTTCGTGTGTTGCTGTTTTTTACATAAACTTTATTTAAATCACAATTTTTTTCAAGTACTCCTTTTAAAACGTCGCTCTTTTTTTGAAATTTTCCACATGCTATACATATGTAGCTTTTATGAATTTCTCTGTACTTCATCTTTTCATTTAAAATTCTCAATGATTCTGAATTTTTTGCGGCAATTACCATACCACATGTATTTCTGTCAATTCTATTTACCAGAGAAGGAGCAAACGTGTTTTCTTCTAAAGGGTTATATTCATTTTTTTCATACAGATAATTTTTAATTCTATTTATTAAACAGTCTGTTTGAAAATTTTTATCTGGGTGAACGATTAATCCTGCTTTTTTATTCACTATTATTATATTTTCATCTTCATACACTATGTCTAAATTTAAAGGAGCATTTTTAAAATCATCACTATATGATTCTCCTTCAAAAAACTCATCATTAATGTAAAGGCTTACTAAGTCATTTTCCTTTAATTTGTATGATGGATCTGATTTTTTTTCATTAACTTTTATTCTTTTTTTTCTTATGTATTTATATATTAGTGCCTGTGGTATTTTAGGATATGATTTAGATATAAACTTATCTAATCGGTTAGATGAATCATTTTTGTTTATCTTTATTTGTTTCATTTTTAGTTCACTGCCTGTAAAAAATATTTGAAATTTAAGTTAAAATATGATAAAATAATATAGTATAAATAATTAATCAGAAAAACTGAGAGGAGAAGAAAAAATTGCACGACGGTCATAGGTCAAGAATAAGAAAGAAATTTATATTGAATGGATTAGATAATTTTGAAGATCATGAGATATTGGAACTAGCTTTATTTTACGCTATTCCTAGAAAAAATACAAACGTGATAGCTCACGAGTTATTGGAGAAGTTCGGAACTGTCGATGCAGTCTTTGACGCTCCATTGAATATGCTCAAAGAAATTGAAGGAATAGGAGAGTCGGCTGCAATATTTATAAAAATGATTTCTGGTTTAGCAAGAATATACATGGAAAGAAAGTTTAAAGGTAATGAGAAAGCTCCCGATATGGCAGAAATTAATAATAAAATAACATTAAAATTTATTGGCAGAATGGAAGAACTTGTAGTTTTGGTTCTTTTGGATGCCAAAGGAAAAGTTATATATGATGGAGTTGTAAATAAAGGTACTGTAAATGCCGTAGATATTTATGCCAGAAAAATTATAGAATTGATTGTACTCTACAACGCAAGTTCAGTAATACTTGCTCACAATCATCCTAGCGGATTTGCCGTTCCTTCTGTGGAAGACGTTGAATCGACTGCCAAACTTAATAAAGTTCTGCGCAGTATGAATGTAAATCTTCTTGACCATATAATTGTGGCCGACGGCGATTATGTATCTTTACGTGAATGCGGAATAAAAGATGTATTCGAATAAAAATAGTGTATAAAAAACCTCTCACCTTTTAGATGAGAGGAATATTTCTGATTAATTTCCGAAAACATGGAAATATAGTAACATATTTACCGCTATTACCATTATGAAAAAGCCCACCGAAATAACCCTTGTCCATCTTTCAAGAAAAGCGTCTATAGAACGGGACTTATTCTTCGAAAGGAATGTTTCAGAATCTGAACCTGTAATTGCACCTAAGCTTTTTTGCTGACCTTCCTGAAATAAAACAACCGCTATTACACCT